>SBFS01000186.1 GCA_006227825.1 Burkholderiales bacterium
TTTCTGAAAAAAGGCACCGGCAAGATCACGGTCAACGGCAAGGACATCGAGCAGTTCTTCGGCCGCCAGACCTCGATCATGATCGCCAAGCAGCCGCTGGTGCTGACCGGCAACGTCGAGACCTTCGATGTCCAGGTCAATGTCCACGGTGGCGGTGAATCCGGCCAGGCCGGCGCCGTGCGCCACGGCATCACCCGCGCCCTGATCGACTACGACGCGGCCCTCAAGCCGGCGCTGTCGCAGGCCGGCTTCGTCACGCGCGACGCCCGCGAGGTCGAACGCAAGAAGGTCGGTCTGCGCTCCGCACGACGCCGCAAGCAGTTCAGCAAGCGCTGACGCCTCTGGCCCTGCCTGGAAAGCCGCCCACAAGTCGAACTTGGGGCGGCTTTTGCTTTCAGGGCGTCTGTTACCCGATGTTGCCCTGTGTTGCCATTTGCGAGGAGACTGAATGCGACTGCGGCTGTTGCGTAGGCGTCTGACGGTCAGCGCGCCCCGCGTGTCGGTGCGCAGCGCGGCGCCCTGGCCGGTGCGCTGGCTGCTGGCGGCCCTGGTGCTGGGGTTTTCGGGGGCGCTGGCGCTCTGGGCGTTCGAGTTCGGCAAGGAGATTGCCGGACTGGATCGCGACACCCGGCAGGAACTGTCGCAGTTGCGCTCCGAGGCCGGCACGCTGCGTGCCGAGCTCGAGCGCCTGCAGGCGGTGGCCGACGCGGCCGAGGCCCTGCTCACGGCCGAGCGCGTCGCGCAGGAGCAGCTGAGCCAGCAGTTGCGGCAGCTCGAGGCCGACAACCAGGCCTTGCGCAACGACCTCGGGTTCTTCGAGCGGCTGCTGCCGGCATCGGGCGGCAACCTCGCCATACGGGGCGTGCAGGTCGAGCGCATCGCGCCGGGCCAGATCCGGTGGCAGGCGCTGGTGATGCAGGCAAGCAAGAACGCACCCGACTTCCAGGGGACGCTGGAGATCACGTTCAACGGTACGCTCCACGGCAAGCCCTGGTCGACACCACATGCGGTGCGTCCCCAGCCGGTGGTCGTCAAGCGCTACCTGCGCCAGGAAGGCGTGTTGGACGTGCCGCCGGAGGCCGTGGTAAAAAGCGTGACCGCCAAGCTACTGCAGAACGGTGCCGTGCGTACCGTGCAGACCGTCAGCCTCTGAAGGTCGTTCCGCCACACCCCCGTCATCCGCACCGCCTGGAGACATCCATGTTCAACAAGAAAAAGCAGCCTCCCATCAAGAGCCTGATCGCGCAGGGCACCCGGGTCGAAGGACATGTGTTCTTCCGCGACGGACTGCGGGTCGATGGCGAGGTGATCGGCGACATCCGGGCCAGTGACGAGCAGAGCAGCATCCTGGTGGTCAGCGAAGTGGCCTGCGTCACCGGCCACATCCATGCGGACCACGTCATCATCAACGGTGCGGTCAAGGGGCCAGTCCACGCCTTCGATCTGCTCGAACTCCAGCCCAAGGCACGCATCGAAGGCGATGTGTCCTACCGGGCGCTCGAGATGCACCAGGGCGCCACCATCGCTGGGCAGCTCAAACCGATGGCCGCGGGGGCCGAGGAAAAGCCCCCACTGAAACTGGCGGCAAACAACGGCTGACCGGCAATTCCGACTGAATTGCTATAGCATGGGCATCCTTGGTGGCGGTGTTTTCGCGCTGCCCCCGCATCGGGAAAGCCTGCCGGGCGTTCCCGCTTACGCAAAGAGGTAAATCATGAGTGCTGTGGCCGAAATCCAGACCGACATGCCCGCCCCGCTGGTGTTCACCGACAGCGCCGCCGCCAAGGTGGCCGATCTGGTGGCCGAAGAGGGCAATCCCGAGCTCAAGCTGCGTGTGTTCGTGCAGGGCGGCGGATGCTCCGGCTTCCAGTATGGCTTCACCTTCGACGAGGTGGTCAACGAAGACGACACCCAGATGTCCAAGAACGGCGTGACGCTGCTCATCGACGCCATGAGCTACCAGTATCTGGTCGGCGCCGAGATCGACTACAAGGAAGACCTGGAGGGGGCGCAGTTCGTCATCCGCAACCCCAACGCCACCACCACCTGCGGGTGCGGATCCAGCTTCAGCGTCTGACGGGCACCGCGCGCCGGGGAGGGCCGTGTCCCGCCCGCTGACCGAGTGAAAAAAAGGGAGCCTTCGGGCTCCCTTTCTTGCTGGCGGACGGGGGAACGCCCGGCGGCCGTGAGGTCAGTCGGCGCTGGCACGCACGACGGTGGCCGCGGCATCGAGCAGTTGGCGCTGGGCCTGGGCCACGACCTCGAACTGCGGACGCAGGCTCGGGTTCAGTGGCACGCTTTCGCTGTTGCGCAGAGCCACCAGGGGATCCATGTGCCTGCCGTTGTCGCGGAACTCGAAATGCAGGTGCGGGCCGGTGCAGGTGCCGGTGCAGCCGACGGCGCCGACCAGTTCGCCCTGCCCGATCCGCTGGCCGCGACGGACGTCGATGCGGCTGAGGTGGGCATAGACGGTCACATGGCCGCGGCGGTGCTGGACGAAGACCACGTTCCCGTAGCCGCTCTGGCGTCCGGCGAAGGTCACGACACCGTCGCCGACGGTGCGCACCGGCGTGCCGGTGGGGGCTGCGTAATCGGTGCCCAGGTGGGCCTTGCGCACCCGGTGCACGGGGTGAAAGCGCATGCCGTAGCCGCTGCTGACCCGGGTGAACTGCAGCGGTGAGGAGAGGTACTCGCGCAGGGAGCTTTGCCCCTCGAAGTCGTAGTAGCCACCCTTGTGTCCGGGTGCCTCGAACCAGACCGAATGGTAGGCCCGGCCGGCGTTGACGAACTCCGCGCTGAGGATGCGCCCGCTGCCCAAGGCCTCGCCATCGGCCTCGAGCACCTCGTACACCAGGTTGAAACGGTCGCCGCGGCGCAGGTCGCGCCGGAAGTCGATGTGGGCCGAGAACATCTCGGCGAGCTGGACCGCCACCGAATCGGGAAGACCGATGGCATCGGTGGTGGCGAACAGCGAGCTGTGGATCTCGCCGCTGGCCAGCCGGTTGGACGCGGTCAGTCGGCCCTGCTCGATGCGCGACTGAAGGCCTTCGGCGGTCCGCTCGATCACCAGCCGCTCGAAGCTGCCGTCGTCCTTGCCCAGCCAGCGGGCGGTCAGGCGCAGCAGTTCCTGGCGGTCGGTTGTCTCGATGGCCACCAGCTTGCCCGGTCGGCCGGCGAACAGCTGGCGGGCCAGGCTGTCGCTGCGCAGGAAGGCCTGCGCACCGGGGTCGAGCACCCCCAGTCGCTGCAGCAGGCTCTGGGCATTGTCGTCGCGCCGCACGGTGTCGTGGCGGTAGAGCACGAACCCGTCCTGGTACGCATCGAACGCGGCTGGCTGCAGTGCGCTTGCCGCGGACAGGGGCTCCACCACCTGGCGCACCGGCAGGTCGGCGGCATCGGGTGCCAGCGGGGCGATGCCGAAGGCGGTGACGCCCGTGCCGAGCAGGACCGCGGCGACACCGCCGACGATGCGGCGGTGATGGCGTGCCACCATCACGCCCAGGGCATCTGGGAGCGGACGGCGAGAGGGCAGGTCGTGGCGGGACAAAACGGCGGTTCCAATGGCGCCCGAAAGCGCCGGGCAACAGACAGGGGTCGGATCAAGCGGGCAACAACCGATGCTGCGGCCGCCTCGACGGGCTGCCACGGTCGACGCCCGAGCTCAGGAGAACAGGGCCAACGACACTAGAATCGGTCCACTTTGTCACAGTATAGCCACGCATGGGGCTGTTGCATCTGAAATGACCCGTATGAACCCCGGCCCTGAAGAAACCAAAAGTACGCTTGAAGACCCCTCGGCCGAGGCCCGGCTGACGGACGGCGTCCGTGAGGCGCTGGACGTGACCCTGCGTGGCTGCGAGGAACTGCTGCCGCAGGCGGACTGGGTGCGCAAGCTCCAGCGTGCGCAAGCCACGGGCCAGCCGCTGCGCATCAAGCTGGGCCTGGATCCGACGGCGCCGGACATCCACATCGGCCACACCGTGGTGCTCAACAAGATGCGCCAGTTGCAGGACCTGGGGCACCAGGTGATCTTCCTGATCGGCGACTTCACCAGCCTGATCGGCGACCCTTCGGGCCGCAACAGCACACGCCCTGCGCTCACCCCGGAGCAGATCAAGGCCAATGCCGAGACCTACTACCGCCAGGCCAGTCTCGTGCTCGACCCGCAGCGCACGGAGATCCGCTACAACAGCGAGTGGTCGCTGCCGCTGGGGTCGATGGGCATGATCCAGCTGGCGGCCAAGTACACCGTCGCGCGCATGATGGAGCGCAACGACTTCCACGAGCGCTTCAAGGCCGGCACGCCGATCTCGGTGCACGAGTTCCTCTACCCCCTGATGCAGGGCTACGACTCGGTGGCGCTCAGGAGCGACCTCGAGCTCGGCGGCACCGACCAGAAGTTCAACCTGCTGATGGGGCGCCACCTGCAGCAGGAGTACGGGCAGGAGCCGCAGTGCATCCTGACCATGCCGCTGCTGGAAGGGCTGGACGGCATCGAGAAGATGTCCAAGTCCAAGAACAACTACATCGGCATCACAGAGGACGCCGCCACCATGTTCGCCAAGGTGCTGTCCATCAGCGACGAGCTGATGTGGCGCTGGTACACCCTGCTGTCGTTCCGGTCGCTGGCCGAGATCGGGGCCCTGAAGCGGGAAGTTGCCGGGGGGCGCAACCCCAAGGAGGCCAAGGTGATGCTGGCCAAGGAGATCACCACGCGTTTTCACGGCGCGGCGGCGTCCGAGGCGGCCGAGCAGGACTTCATCAACCGCAGCAAGGGCGGGATTCCGGACGCGATTCCGGAGGTGTCCCTGTCGGGCGCGCCGATGGGCATCTCGGCCCTGCTGAAGGCGGCCGGGCTCGCACCGTCCACCAGCGAGGGCAACCGGCTGATCGAGGGCGGTGGCGTGCGCATCGACGGCGCCGTGGTGTCGGACAAGGGCCTGAAGGTCGGCGCCGGCACCTGCGTGGTGCAGGTGGGCAAGCGCAAGTTCGCCCGGGTGACCCTCGACTGAGTGGGGCGGGGCTGCCGGCAGGCGGGCAGGCGGGTCGGGGTGCCCGGGCCGGTCAGTGGTGGAGCGGCCTGAGCTGCCAGATGTCTTCGGCGTATTCCCGGATCGTCCGGTCCGATGAGAACACGCCCATGCCGGCCACGTTGAGGATGGCCTGGCGGGTCCATTCGAACGGGCGCCTGTACAGGGCGTCCACCCGGTCCTGGGTGGCCAGGTAGTCGCCGTAGTCGGCCAGCAGGAGGTAGTGGTCCGAGTCGAGCAGGGCGCCGACCAGGTCGTGATACCGGTGCGGTTCGGCGGGGCAGAAGCTTCCATCGGCGATGCGGTCGATCGCCAGTCGCAGATCGTAGCTCTCCTCGTAGTGCTTCCTGGGCCGGTAGCCCGCCGCGCGGATCGCTGCCACCTCCTCGGTGCGCAGGCCGAAGATGAACATGTTGTCCGCACCCACCTGCTCGGCGATCTCGATGTTCGCGCCGTCCCATGTCCCGATGGTCAGGGCGCCGTTGAGCGCGAATTTCATGTTGCCGGTGCCCGATGCCTCGGTGCCCGCGGTGGAGATCTGCTCGGACAGGTCGGCCGCAGGGATGATGACCTCGGCCAGCGACACCCGGTAGTTGGGCACGAACACGACCTTGAGCTTGTCGCCGATGCGCGGGTCCGAGTTGATCACGTGGGCCACGTCGTTGACGAGCCGGATGATCTTCTTGGCCATGTAGTAGGCCGAAGCCGCCTTGCCGGCGAAGATCACCGAGCGCGGCATCCAGTTGGCGTGCGGATTGGCGAGGATCTGGTGGTAGCGGGTGACCACGTGCAGCAGGTTCAGCAGCTGCCGCTTGTACTCGTGCACCCGCTTGACCTGGACGTCGAACAGGCTCTCGGGGTCCAGCACGATACCGGTCTCGCGCGCGATGCGGTCGGCCAGGCGCTGCTTGTTCTGTGCCTTGACCAGCTGGAATGCGTTGTTGAATTCGGGATCGGCGGCGAACTCCCGCAGCGACTCGAGCCCGGCCAGGTCCTTGCGCCACGATCGGCCGATGCGCGAATCGATCAGCTCCGACAGCGCCGGGTTGGCCTGGGCCAGCCAGCGGCGCGGCGTGATGCCGTTGGTCTTGTTGCAGAAGCGGTCCGGAAAGATCTGGGCGAAGTCGGCAAAGATGGTCGTGGCCATCAGCTGGCTGTGCAGCTTGGACACGCCGTTGACCCGGTGCGAGGCGAGCACGCACAGATAGGCCATGCGGATGCGCCGCGGCCCGCCCTCGTCGATCAGCGAAACCCGGCGCAGCAGGTCGTGGTCGTGCGGAAACCGGGTGTGCAGTTCGGACAGGAAGTGCGCGTTGAGGTCGAAGATGATGCGCAGGTGCCGGGGCAGCACGCGGCCGAACAGGTCGACCGGCCAGGTCTCCAGCGCTTCCTGAAGCAGCGTGTGGTTTGTGTAGCTGAAGATGCGGGTGCACAGCGACCACGCCTTGTCCCAGTTCAGACGGTGCACGTCGATGAGCAGCCGCATGAGCTCCGGGATGGCCAGGGCCGGGTGGGTGTCGTTGATGTGGATCGCCACCATGTCGGGCAGCTGGTCCAGGCTGCCATGATCTCGCAGGAATCGGCGCAACAGGTCCTGCAGGGAGGCGCTGACGAAAAAGTACTCCTGGCGCAGCCTGAGCTCGCGGCCGTGCTCCGTGCTGTCGTCGGGATAGAGCACGCGCGAGACATTCTCGGACGCGTTCTTGGCTTCCATGGCGCGGATGTAGTCGCCCCGGTTGAAGGCGTCGAGGTTGATGGCATGGCTGGCGCGCGCCGACCACAGCCGAAGCGTGGACACGGACGCCAGTTCATGACCCGGGATGGCGTAGTCGTAGGCAACGGCGATGACCTCCTCGGCCTCGATCCATTGCAGGCCGCCGTTGCTGGTGTCCAGCCGGCCGCCGAAGCACACCCGGTAGCTGAATTCCGGGCGCATGATCTCCCAGGGATTGCCCGCCTCCAGCCAGCCGTCGGGCTCCTCCACCTGCTGCCCGTGGACGATGCGCTGCGCGAACATGCCGTAGTCGAACCGGATGCCGTACCCCATGTTGGGCAGGCCCAGGGTGGCCATGGAGTCCAGGAAGCAGGCGGCCAGCCGGCCAAGCCCCCCGTTGCCCAGGCCCGGGTCGGCCTCCATGTCGACGAGCTTGTCGAAGTCGGCACCGAGCTGGGCGCAGGCGGCCCGGGTCTCCTCGAGGATGCCGACCGCCATCAGGGCGTTGCTCAGGATGCGTCCGGGCAGGAACTCCATCGACAGGTAGTACACCCGCTTGAGGTCCCGCGCGTGGGTGATCTGACGGGTCTCCCGCCACCGGTCCATGACCCGGTCGCGGGCTGCGTGGAGGATGGCGAACAGCCAGTCCCGCTGGGTGGCCGACTGCACATCCTTGCCCACCATGTAGACCAGCCGGTTGGCGATCGACCGCTTCAGTGCCAGCGCGGTGTTGGTCGGATGGTCGAATTCGAAAGTCTGTTCGGCGGGATGGATCATGGCGTGGACTCGGGTGTCTGCCGGGCCAGGGTCAATGGGTGGCCCCGCGATTCGTCAGTCGGGAAAAGAGGGCGTGGTAGGCCCTGGCCGCCTGCTGCCAGTCAAAGCGCAGGGCCATGGCATTGCGCTGGGCCTTTCTCCAGTCGGCCTGGCGGCGCCGCAGCGCGAACGCGCGCCGCAGCGCCCGCCGCAGGCCGGCAGGCGAGAACTCGTCGAAGCACATTCCGGTGGCGCTGCCGTCATCGAGGTTCTCCAGTGCGCAGTCGGTCACGGTGTCGGCCAGGCCGCCGACGGCATGCACCAGCGGCAGGGTTCCGTAGCGCAGGGCGTAGAGCTGGGTCAGGCCGCAGGGCTCGTAGCGGGACGGCATGAGCAGCACGTCAGAACCGGCGATGATGCGGTGGGCCATGGCTTCATCGTAGGCCAGGCGCAGGCTGACCCGGCCGGGGTGCCGCGCAGCGGCCTGCTGCAGCAGCTGCTCCAGGGCCGGATCGCCCGTCCCCTGCACCACCAGCTGTCCGCCCTGTCCGAGCATCTCTTCGAGGACATCGGGCAGCAGGTGCAGGCCCTTCTGTTCGCTCAGGCGGCTGACCACGCCGAACACGAGGGCGTCCGGGCTCGCTTCCAGCCCGCAAAGCCTTTGCAGGGCCAGGCGGTTGCCGGCCTTCGCGGACAGATTGCGGACATCGTAGCGCTGCTCGATGAGGGTGTCCGTGGCCGGATTCCAGATCGCGTAGTCGACTCCGTTGAGGATGCCGTGCAGATGCTCCTTGCGGGCACGCAGCACGCCGTCGAGCCCGCAGCCCTGCTCGGGGGTGGTGATCTCCGTGGCATAGCGCGGACTCACCGTGGTGATGGCGTCCGCGTACTGCAGGCCGGCCTTCATGAATGAAAGCCGGCCATGGAACTCGACCCCGTGCATCTGCAGCACGGCGGGCGGCAGCCCCAGGCGGGGCGCTGCGGCAAGCGGGAACAGCCCCTGGTATGCGAGGTTGTGGACCGTGAACACGGCCGGCGGACGCGTGCCGGTCCTGGACAGCTGCATGTACAGCGGCGCGAGGGCCGTGTGCCAGTCGTGGAGGTGCAGCACGTCGGGGCGCCAGGACGGATCTGCGCCCAGCGAGAGCCAGGCGGCGGCCCAGCCCAGCAGGGCGAAGCGCTCGGCGTTGTCCGGCCATTCGTGGCCTGCCTCGTCGAGGTAGGGGCCACCGGGCCGGTGGAACTGGTCCGGTGCGTCCAGCAGGTAGACCGTCTCCCCCGTGGTGGTCAGGCGACCGCACTGGATCCGGGGGGGTGTCTGCA
>SBFS01000013.1 GCA_006227825.1 Burkholderiales bacterium
CGTGCAACTGCGCGAACGCTGCCGCGACCATCGGCGCGTCGAGGTGGCAACCCTTGCCGGTGTTGACCTGGATCGCCGGCGCGCCGGTGGCGCGGATGCGGTCGGCGTCGAAGCTGGTCTGCTGGTCGCCCTCGATCACCGCCACGGGCAGCTGCGGGCGGCTGGCCCCAAGGGCTTCGATGGTCGCGCACAGCAGCGTGGTCTTGCCCGATCCGGGACTGGACACCAGGTTGAGGGCGGTCACGCCGTGAGCCTGGAAATGGGCCCGGTTCTGCTGCGCCACCCGGTTGTTCGCACCGAGGATGTCGGCCTCCAGCCGGATGGCACGCTCCTGGCTCATGCCGGGCACCGAAACGCGGGCAGCCCCGGCCCCGACATGCAGGTCGACACCGGCCGGGCTCTTCCACGCCGGCTTGCCTTCACCGCATCCGCACACGACGCACATGGTCCGACTCCTCATGACTGTCTTCAATCATCGCTCACGCGCATGTCCACGACGCGCAATTCCATGCCGCCCGTGGGCTGCAGCTGGTGACCACCGCAGACCGGACAGGCTTGGCCCCGCCCGGCGATCGCGACGCTGCGGCCACAGGGGAGACACCAGGCCTGGCCCGGTGGTTCCTCGATGTCGATCCGCGCATCCTGCAGCAGGGTGCCGGGGGCCAGCGACTCCAGCGCAAAGCGCAGGGCGGCCACGTCCACGCCGGCGAGCTGGCCGGCTTGCAGGCGCAGTTCGACCAGACGCGTGAAGCCCTCGCGGCGGGCCGCCTCTTCCACCAGCTGCAGCACACCGCCGGCCAGGCTGGCCTCATGCACAGGTTGTCTCCATGCCGCTATCGTGCCCGATCCTGCCACCGATGTGTGAAGAAACGGCGAAGCCGACCGGCCATCCCGGCAGACGGGGGCGGATCGGACGGGCGAAAAAAAACCGACCCACGCGGGTCGGCTTCAGTGATCGGGAATGTGGCCGGGCTGGGGTTTTCTGATGGCCTGGCTGTTGTTCTGCCGGACTGGGTTGTCTCCTCGGTCCCCCGCGCTGCGCGGCGCGGGGCGCCGTTCGCGAGTGATGAAAATGTACGCTTTTGCACCAGTCCTGGGCATCGGGGCTTACCCTCGGTCGCGTCGGCGACCGGCACAGGCGTCCCCTGCCCCATTCAGCCGCCCGCCAGCATCCAGCGCGCCGCCTTCTCGGCGATCATCAGCGTCGGGCTGTTGGTGTTGCCGCTGGTGATGGTGGGCATGATGCCCGCGTCCACCACCCGCAGGCCGGCCACGCCGCGCACGCGAAGGTGGCTGTCGACCACCGCCATCGGGTCGTCGGCCCGGCCCATCCTGGTCGTGCCCACCGGATGGAAGATGGTGCTGGCGATGTCGCCGGCCAGGCGCGCCAGCTCCTCGTCGCTCTGGTACTGCGGCCCGGGCTTGAACTCCTCGGGCCGGTATTTCGCCATCGCCGGCTGGCCGACGATGTGGCGGGTCACCCGCAGGCTGTCGGCGGCCACCCGGCGGTCCTCGTCGGTGCTCAGGTAGTTCGGGGCGATGGCCGGCGCGTCCTCGCAGCGCGGGCTGCGGATGCGCACATGGCCCCGGCTGGTGGGGTTGAGGTTGCAGACGCTGGCGGTGAAGGCCGGGAACGGATGCAGCGGCTCGCCGAAGGCATCCAGGCTCAGCGGCTGCACGTGGTATTCGATGTTGGCATGGGGCCGCGACGGGTCGCTTTTGGTGAAGGCCCCGAGCTGGCTGGGCGCCATGCTCATGGGACCGCTGCGGCTGAACGCGTACTCCAGACCGATCATGGCCTTGCCCCACAGCGAGCTGGCCAGGGTGTTGAGCGTCCTGGCCCCCTGCACCTTGTAGACCGAGCGGATCTGCAGGTGGTCCTGCAGGTTCTCGCCCACGCCGGGCAGCTCGTGCTGCACCGGCACCCCGGCGGCCTGCAGCACCGCCCCCGGCCCGATGCCCGAGAGCTGCAGCACCTGCACCGAACCGATGCTGCCCGCGCTGAGCACCACCTCGCGGGTGCAGGCGACGATGATCCGCTGTCCCCCGCGGCGCAGTTCGGCACCCGAGCAGCGCCAGGCACCGGTCACATCGCGCGCCAGGGTCAGCCGCTCGACCTGGGTCTCGGTCCAGACCGTGAGATTGGGACGGCCCTGCACCGGCCGCAGGAAGGCCTTGGACGCGTTCCAGCGCCAGCCGGCCTTCTGGTTGACCTCGAAATAGCCCACCCCTTCGTTGTCGCCGCCGTTGAAGTCCCGCGTGGCCGGAATGCCGGCCTGCTGGGCCGCCTGGGCAAACGCATCGAGCACGTCCCAGCGCAGGCGCTGCTTCTCGACCCGCCACTCCCCGGTGCTGCCGGTGCCCTGGTGGCCGTGCAGCGCGGCAAACAGCGGGTCGGACATGCCGTCGCTGCCCGGATCGAGCCGGTGGTGATGCTCGTGCGCCCTGAAGTCGGGCAGGCAATGCTCCCAGCGCCACTGGTCGTCCCCGGTCAGTGCCGCCCAGCCGTCGTAGTCTCGCGCCTGCCCGCGCATGTAGATCATGCCGTTGATGCTCGAGCAACCGCCCAGGGTCTTGCCGCGCGGGTAGCGCAGGCGGCGGCCGTTGAGGCCCGCGTCGGGTTCGGTCTGGTAGAGCCAGTCGGTGCGCGGGTTGCCGATGCAGTAGAGATAGCCCACCGGGATGTGGATCCAGTGGTAGTCGTCCTTGCGCCCGGCCTCGACCAGCAGCACCCGGCGCATCGGGTCGGCGCTGAGCCGGTTGGCCAGCAGGCAGCCGGCGGTGCCGGCGCCGATGACGATGTGGTCGAAGGTCTGCAGGTCGCCGGGGGAAGGCAGGCTCATGCGTGTTCTCCTCAGGGCCGGTTGTTGTCGTCCGTTTCCTGGATGGCGCCCTCATCCAGTCCGTATTCGCCCCGCTCGAAAGCGGCCAGCACCTCCTGCCCCCGCGCCAGACGGCGCTCGGGAACCTGCACACGCACCGGGATGGCCGGCGCCAGCAGGCTGTGCGTCTGCACCAGATGCACATCGGCCACCGCCGCAGGCACGCCGGCGGCCTGCAGCAGGCCGCGCAACAGAAGGGCTTCGGTCGGGCTGAACACGGTGACCAGCGTCCGCCAGTCGCCAAGCTCGGG
>SBFS01000043.1 GCA_006227825.1 Burkholderiales bacterium
GCCGACCTGCAGCAGGTCCGCCAGCTGTTCGAGACCGTGCCCTGGGTGCGCCAGGCCAAGGTTCAGCGCGAGTTCCCCAACCGCCTGAAAGTGACGCTGGAGGAGCACGTACCGGTGGCCTGGTGGGGGCAGCCGGGGTCGGGCCGGCTGGTCAACTCGTTCGGTGAGATCTTTGAGGCCATGCCCGACGACGGCGACGCCCTGCCCGTACTGGCAGGGCCGGCCACCCAGGCCGGCCAGGTCTGGAGCGCCTTCCGCAACCTCCGGCCCGAGCTGGCCCGGATCGACCTGGGCCTGGAGCGGCTCGAGCTCAACGAGCGAGGCAGCTGGCGTGCGCACCTGGACAGCGGTACGCGGGTGGAGCTCGGCCGCGGCAGTCCCGAAGACCTGCTGGAGCGGACACGGCGCTTCACCGGGACCGTCGCCCAGCTCACACGCCACTATGCCGCCCCCCTGCAGAGCGTCGACCTGCGCTACCCCAACGGCTATGCGCTGCGGCTGCAGGGCGTGAGCACCGTCGACGACGCCGGCACATCAGGAAACACGAGGTAACCGAGAACGATCATGGCCAAGGAATACAAGGATTTGGTGGTCGGACTGGACATCGGCACCGCCAAGATCATGGTGGTGGTCGCCGAAGTCCTGCCCGGCGGCGAGCTCAAGCTCGCCGGCCTGGGCGTGTCGGCCAGCCACGGGCTCAAGCGCGGCGTGGTGGTCAACATCGACGCCACGGTGCAGAGCATCCAGCAGGCCCTCAAGGAAGCCGAGCTGATGGCCGACTGCCGCATCGCCCGGGTCTACACGGGCATCACCGGCAGCCATGTGCGGGGCATCAATTCCAGCGGCATGGTGGCCATCAAGGACCGGGAGGTGACCCCGGCCGATGTGGCGCGCGTGATCGAGACCGCCAAGGCGATCAACATCTCCACCGACCAGCGCCTGCTGCTGGTCGAGCCGCAGGAGTTCGTGATCGACGGCCAGGAGGTGCGCGAGCCCATCGGCATGAGCGGCATCCGCCTGGAGGCCAAGGTCCACATCGTCACCGGCGCCCAGAGCGCGGCCGAGAACATCATCAAGTGCGTCCGCCGCTGCGGGCTCGAGGTCGACCAGCTCATGCTCAACCCGCTGGCCTCCAGCCAGGCGGTGCTGACCGAGGACGAAAAGGACCTGGGGGTGGCGCTGGTGGACATCGGCGCCGGCACCACCGACGTGGCCATCTTCGCCGGCGGGGCGATCCGGCACACGGCCGTGATCCCCATCGCCGGCGACCTGATCACCAGCGACATCGCGATGGCGCTGCGCACGCCGACCAAGGACGCCGAGGACATCAAGGTCGAGAGCGGCTGTGCCAAGCAGCTGCTGGCCGATCCGGACACCCAGGTCGAGGTGCCCGGTCTGGGCGACCGGGGACCGCGCCTGCTGGGGCGGCAGGCGCTGGCCGGCGTGATCGAGCCCCGGGTCGAAGAGATCTTCTCGCTGGTCCAGCAGGTGGTGCGCGACTCCGGCTTCGAGGAAGTGCTGTCCTCCGGCATCGTGCTGACCGGGGGCAGCGCCGTGATGCCGGGCATGGTCGAGCTGGGCGAGGACATCTTCCTCAAGCCGGTGCGCCGCGGCATGCCCAACTACACCAGTGCCCTGTCCGACATGGTGGCCCAGACCCGCGCGGCCACCGTCATGGGCCTGCTCGAAGAGGCCCGGCTGGCCCGGGTGCGTGGCCACAAGGTGGCGCAAAAGGCCGGCTCGGTGCAGGGCGCCCTCGACCGTGTGAAGAACTGGTTTGTGAGGACTTTCTGATGAAGAACCTGTCCCGGGTCGCGCCGGCTACCGTGTCCGCTCCCGCGCCAGGGAGGCGGCCGCCGCCGACCGGCGGGCCGGTCTCCCCCGCCGGCTCCGGCCCCCGCTGCCGGCCCCGGGTCCGATGTCGGGTCCGATGTCGGGTCTGCACCGGACCCCCCTGGAGCCGGACGCCGGCATCCACCGCACCGTTTTTCGCATCCGCATCATTTTTTTCGCATCACATCGCGTCCCGCCAGGGCGCCAACACAGGAGGTCAGCATGAGCATCGAAATGATTGAAGTCGAGGAATTCAACCTGGGCACCCAGATCAAGGTCATCGGCGTGGGCGGGGGCGGCGGCAACGCCGTCCAGCACATGATCGAGCGCCAGGTGCAGGGGGTGGAGTTCATCTGCGCCAACACCGACGCCCAGTCGCTCACCCGCAGCGCGGCCCACAAGACCATCCAGCTCGGTGTCACCGGCCTGGGGGCCGGCAGCAAGCCGGAGAAGGGCCGCGAGGCGGCCGAATCGGCGGTCGACGACATCCGGGCCGCCATCGACGGCGCGCACATGCTGTTCATCACGGCCGGCATGGGGGGTGGCACCGGCACCGGCGCCGCGCCCGTGATCGCCCGGGTGGCCAAGGAGATGGGCATCCTGACGGTGGGCGTGGTCACCAAGCCCTTCGACTGGGAGGGTGGCCGCCGCATGACCAATGCCGACCAGGGTCTGAGTGAGCTCGAGGCCAATGTCGACTCCCTGATCGTGGTGCTCAACGAGAAGCTGCTGGAAGTGCTGGGGGACGACATCACACAGGACGAGGCCTTCGCCCATGCCAACGATGTGCTCAAGAACGCGGTCGGCGGCATCGCCGAGATCATCAACGAATACGGCAACGTGAACGTCGACTTCGAGGACGTGCGCACTGTCATGGGCGAGCCCGGCAAGGCGATGATGGGCACCGCGGTGGCCTCTGGCCCGGACCGTGCCCGCATCGCCGCCGAGCAGGCCGTCGCCTGTCCGCTGCTCGAGGGCATCGATCTCTCGGGCGCCAAGGGCGTGCTGGTGCTGGTGACCGCTGCCAAGGGATCGCTCAAGCTGTCGGAGTCCAAGCTGGCCATGAACACCATCCGTGCCTATGCCTCGCCGGACGCGCACGTCATCTATGGCGCCGCCTACGACGACAGCCTGGGTGACGAGATGCGTGTCACCGTGGTCGCCACCGGCCTGTCCCGCCAGGGCGCACGCCGCTCGGCGCCGCCCCTGCAGGTGCTGCGCACCGGCACCGACAACGCGCCGATCGCCATGGCCCATGGCCCGGCGGCAGGCAACCCGACCGCAGCGGCACAGCCCGACTACCACTCGATGGCGGTGCCCAGCGTGTGGCGTACCAACCGCACGCAGGCTGCGGCCAAGGTCGATGCCTTGTCCTCCGGCGGCATGGACGACTTCGAGATCCCGGCATTCCTGCGCAAGCAGGCCGACTGAAGGTGCCTGCCCCGTCGCGGGCGCCGTCCTCCGGTCGGAGGCGGCGCCCCCGCTGGCGGACCCGCAGCTCCGAATGGGGCGCCGGCTATGGCGGTCATAGCGGGCAAGATCACCACGGGGCGACCCGAAAACCTAGAATGGCACCATGGTTTCGCAACGCACCCTCAAGTCCCTGACCAAGGCGGTCGGCGTCGGCCTGCACAGCGGACAGCGGGTCGAGCTGACGTTGCGACCCGCTGCACCGGACACGGGCATCGTGTTCCGGCGCGTCGACCTGCCCGAGCCGGTGGAGATTCCCGTCAACGCCCGTTCGGTCACCGACACCCGGCTGGCTTCCACCATCTCCAACGGTGATGTCAAGGTGCACACCATCGAGCACCTGATGAGCGCCTGTGCCGGCCTCGGACTGGACAACCTGTATGTCGACATCACGGCCGAAGAGGTGCCCATCCTCGACGGTTCGGCGGCCTCTTTCGTCTACCTGCTCCAGAGCGCCGGCATCGTGCACCAGCCTGCGCCCAGGCGATTCGTGCGCGTGCTGCGGCCCGTGGAGGTGCGTGAGGGAACCGGAGCCCAGCTCAAGTGGGCCCGCCTGGAGCCCTACCACGGCTACCGCCTGAGCTTCGAGATCGAGTTCGATCATCCGGCGGTCAATTCCACCGGCCAGCGGGTCGAGTTCGACTTCGGCAGCGGCCGGTATGCTCGCGAGATCGCGCGCGCGCGCACCTTCGGCTTCACCCGTGACGTCGAGATGATGCGCTCGCACGGCCTGGCGCTGGGAGGGGGGCTGGACAATGCCATCGTCATGGACGATGTCAGGGTCCTCAATGCCGACGGCCTGCGTTACCAGGACGAGTTCGTCAAGCACAAGATCCTGGACGCCATCGGTGACCTCTACATCCTGGGACGGCCGCTGCTGGCGGCCTACAGCGCATTTCGTTCGGGCCACGCGCTGAACAACCAGCTGCTGCGTGCCCTGCTGGAGCAGCCCGACGCCTGGGAGGAGGTCGTCTTCAACCAGGACCGCGAGGCACCGCGTGGCTTCGCCGAGCTGGCGCCGGCCTGGTGAGCCGATGCTGCTTTTCCGCCTGGCAATCTTCCTGCTGCTGCTGGCCGCCGGTGTCTGCTTCGCCTTCTACATCGGCACCGGGCAGGCGCGCTACCGGCAATGGGGTCTGGTGATCCTGAAGTGGACCGTGCTGGCGGCGCTGGGCTTCTTCGCGGTGCTGGCCTTCGAGCGCCTGCTCTGAACCTCTCGCCGCCTCCTGCGCGGCTCCGCTCAGTAGTGGCGACCGCCCTTGTAGGCTGCGTGGGTGCGCGCCTGCAGGCGCCCGACGCGCTCGATGGCGGCGGCCGTGCGGCTGACCTGGGCGTGGGTGATGCACAGTCCGAGCGCGTCGGCCGCGTCCTTGCCGGGCAGGCCGGGCAGCTGCAGCAGGCGGCGCACCATCTCCTGTATCTGGGGTTTGGTGGCCCGCCCGTGGCCGGCCACCGCCTTCTTGAGCTGCAGGGCCGTGTACTCGGCCACCGGCAGCCCGCTGGCCACGAGCGCGGTCAGGCAGCTGCCACGGGCCTGCCCCAGCAGCAGCGTCGCCTGCGGATTGACGTTCACGAACACGATCTCGCAAACGGCCACGGTCGGCTGGTAGCGCGAGACCACCTCGGTGATGCCGTCGAACAGCACCTTCAGGCGTTCGGGCAGCAGGGCGCCGTCCCTGGGACTGGTGCGGATGGTCCCGCTGGCGACGTAGTGCATGCGCGGTCCGTCGGTGTCGATGACGCCAAAGCCCGCGCACTGGAGTCCCGGATCGATGCCAAGAATGCGCATGGTGTCAGCCCTGCAGGGACCAGCGGACAGCGTGGAAAAACACCGGAGCGGCAAAACACAGCGCATCGGTCCGGTCCAGCAGGCCGCTGGCGCCGGTCAGCGAACGGCTGGCTGCACCCCAGTTCGTCACGCCACGGTCGCGCTTGATGGCCTTCATCACCAGATGGCCCAGGGAGCCCGCGACGCAGGCCAGCAGCGCCATCAGCAGCGCCATGAGCGGAGGGAACGGTGTCAGTCCCGCCAGCGCGACGCCCAGGAGGCTTCCGGCCAGCAGGCCCCAGCCCCAGCTGCGCCAGCCGAAGCCGCTGCTGATCCCGGGGACCGCGGGACGGTGCTGCCCACGGGCGCTCAGGTGCTGCACGAGCATGCAGGTCTGCACCACCAGCACCAGGAAGAAGACCAGGAAGGCCTCGCGACCCGTCAGCCGCGGTGCGTCGATCATCATCAGGGCGGGAACGTGGCTCATGCCGTACACGCAGACCATGATGCCCCACTGAAGCTTGGCGTTGCGTTCCAGGAAGCGCTGCGCATCGTTGCCGAAGGCGCTGACCACCGCCACGCCGAGAAAGGCGTAGACGGGTATGAACACGGTGAACAGGTCGAAGTGCCGCGTCCAGACCAGCAGGTACTGGAACGGCAGGATGGCGAAGAAGGCCAGCAGCAGGCTGCGGTGATCCCCACGGCGGGTGGGCGAGAGGCTGATGAACTCCCGCAGGATCAGGAAGGACACCAGCGCAAACAGCAGGGTGGCCATGCCGTCGCCCAGGGCCCAGGCGATCCAGAAAACCACGGCCATGATCCAGGAGCTGCGCAGCAGGACGCGAAGATCCTCCTGCAGCCGCAGGCGCGCCGACGGACTTCCCGATGCCGTGTCCCCGGCATCGCGCAGGGACCACAGCAGGAACGCGATGCTGGCCGTTGCCAGCAGCCCGAACAGCAGGACGAACAGCAGGCCGACCTGGTCCGGGGGCGAGAGGCTGCGCATGAAGGAGACCATCAGACCTCCCTCAGCGCCATGACGGCCTCGCGGGCTCGCCGCAGGAAATCGGCGCGTTCCTCTTCGGCACCCAGCACCACCGGTTCGCCGAAGGTGACCGAACAGAGCACCGGCACCGGGAGAACCTCGCCCTTGGGCATCACCCGCTGCACGTTGTGGATCCAGGTCGGCACCAGCACGACATCCGGGAACCGCCGGGCAAGGTTGTAGAGTCCCGACTTGAAGGGCTGCGGGTCCTCGTCGAACCCCCGGGTGCCTTCCGGAAACAGGATCAGCGAGTCTCCGCTTTCGAGTGCGTCGATCAGGGGCTGCAGGGGGTCCTCGTCACCGCGCCGTTCGCGGTCGACATAGACCGCGTTGAACACCGCGGTGGTGATCCATTGGCGGAACCGGGAGGCCGTCCAGTAGTCGCGCGCGGCGATCGGACGGGTGATGCTGCGCAGCGAGCGTGGCAGGGCGGCCCAGATCAGCACCAGGTCGGCGTGGCTCTGGTGGTTGGCAAAGTAGATGCGCTGCTCGGCCTTGGGCGGGCAGCCGTGCCAGCGTGCCTGGGCGCCGGTCAGCAGGCGCACGATGCCCAGAAGCAGGGTGCCGGCCATGGCCGCGCGCCAGTTCACAGGGGCCTCCTCACGGCAGTTCCACCGCGCCCATGCGCGCGACGATGGTGCGCGTGCGGCTGGCCAGGTAGGCCGAACCCTGGCGGGCCTCGAAAAAGCGCGGAGCGGGCAGCATGACCGCCAGGCGGGCTGCCTCGTGCGCGTTGAGCTGCCGCGCCGATTTCCTGAAGTAGCGCTGGGCGGCGGCCTCGGCGCCGAACACGCCCTCGCCCCATTCGACGCTGTTCAGGTAGATCTCCAGGATGCGTCCCTTGTCGAGCAGACCTTCGAGCATCAGGGCCAGCACCAGCTCCTGGCCCTTGCGCACCAGGGTGCGCTCGCCCGAGAGCAGCAGGTTCTTGGCCAGTTGCTGCGTGATGGTGGAGCCGCCGACCACTCGGACCGGCCGCGCCACGGCCGATTGCCGCTGGGCCCTGCGGCTGGCCTGCTCCTTGCGCTCCCGGTTGCGCTCCCAGGCCGACTCGATCGCCTGCCAGTCGACTCCGGCATGGTGCACGAAGCCGGCATCTTCCGAGGCGATGACCGCCCGTTGCAGGTGCACGCTGATCCGCTCGCGCGGCACCCACCGGGAGGACCAGCGCCAGTCGCCTTCACCGCTGGCGGTGCGCAGCGCGATGCGCCAGGCTTCGGAGCGCATGAAACTGGTGCTCTGCGGGTTCAGGGTCACCATCAGGGCGATGCGCAGCAGAAAGGCCAGTTGCAGCGCCAGCAGCGCCAGCATCACCCAGAACATCCAGCGGGCAAGTGATCTCATGCGGTCTCGGGTGACGGCCGGTGGCGCACGGGTGGGCTCAGGGCTGCTGCGCACTCATCTGGGTGCGCAGGCCCTCGTCGCGGGTGAAGCGGAAGCGCGAGACGACCACGATCTGGTCGGCCTGCCTGCGCATGGCGTCGCTGAAGCGGCCGAAGGACAGTCCGCGCACGATGGCCTGCGCGCGCCGGTCCAGCGTCGCGATGCCCGACCCCTGCACCACTTCGGTCTCCAGCACCTCGCCGGTGTGGTTGACTGTCATGATCATGGTCAGCTCGCCGTACAGCTTGCGGCCATTGGCTTCCGGGAAGTTGCGGGTGCCCCGGTCCTCGATCTTGCGCCGCAGCTCGTCGTAGTAGAGCGCGTAGACCTCCTCGCGCGTGGCCGGGCTGATGTAGCGCTTCTTGGGGCGGGCGTTTTCCTCGTTGATGCGCTTCTCGATCTCGGCCAGCAGCTTGACCAGCGCCCGACGCTGCTGTTCCCTCTCGATGGCCTCCCGGCTGGGGTTGGCCGCCTCCAGATCCGGCGCGGGCATGCTGGCAAGCCGGCGCCTGACTTCCAGCAGGACGCGTTCCTGCTGTTCCCGCAGCGCCTGCAGCTGGCGTTGCTGGTCCTCCTCCACCGTGTCGCCGAGCCGGGCGATCGCGGTCGGCGGCAGCGGCGAGGTGGCCCGTCCCTTCTCGGCATCGCCACCGCCGGCCAGTGAAGCCTGCGCAATGGCCGTTGCCCGGTCGGGCCGCTCGTCGCTGCGGGCGTTGACCAGGATGACCTCCAGCGGGGTGTCCTGGAAGACGCGGTTGAAGCCTTCGGGGTGGACGAAACGGACCGTCAGCAGCGCCGCATGCACGGCCAGGGAGATGCCCAGGGCCAGTTGCAGCGTCGTCAGTTGCCTCAGGAAGGTGGCCATCGCGTTCACGCGACGATTATCCCCGCGCCGGTCCTTCGGCGCCCGGCTGCGGGCATCGGATGGACGGTTGGCTCGGCGTGCACCCATGGCGGTCGGTCGGCTCCAGGCTCAGTCGGCGGCGGGAGTCGCAGCGCCCTCGGTGGCGGCTTCCTCGACATCGATCGCCAGGTGCAGGGGGGCGGAGAGGGTGTCGTCGTCGCCTTCCTCGCCTTCCTCTCCATCGCCAGCGGCATCGGGCGGCAGGTCCGCCTGCAGGTCCAGTCGCTCGACCACGGTGCCCGAGACATCGAGGGCGATCTCGTCGATGGCACCCAGCCGCACCCGCACATGGGCGCCGCGAGGCAGTCCCTCGGCCCCGAGCACCGGCAGCACCAGCGGCAGCATGTCGGCACGCACCAGGTTGTCGCGGACCAGGGTGGCGGTGAGCTCGCCGATCCGCTCCTGGTGCAGGTAGCGCAGGGTCCAGAAGCGCTCCATGCCGCTCTGGAATGCGCCGTAGGCGCTGTAGGCCGCATCGAAGGCGCTGAGCACCGACAGCAGGCTGGCGTCCTTGGGCTTGAACGGGGCGGCCAGGGCCGCGGTCTTGCCAAAGCGTGCGCAGGCAATGATCTGCCACTGGTTCACCAGGTCCACGTAACGGCGCAGCGGCGACGTGCTCCAGGCGTAGCAGCGCACGCCGATGCCGGCATGAGGCTGGGCGCGGGTGCCCATGCGCACCTTCACGCCGGGCGACAGGCTGGCCTGGCTGCGGTAGATGCCGGGTACGCCACAGTCGGCCAGCCATTGGCCCCAGGTGCTGTTGGCCAGGATCATGGCCTCGGCCACCATCAGGTCCAGCGGCTCGCCCCGGCGGCGGGTGCCGATGTGCACGGTCTCGCTGCCGTCGGGCTGCTCGCCCTTGACGCCTTCGAGGCGGAAGCTGTAGTCCGGCCGGGTGAAGGTCTCGGGCTTGCCACGCACCTGTTCACGCCCCGCCTTCAGGTGCAGCGCCAGGCGGTGCAGGAAGCCCAGGGTGGGGCGCAGGTGCTCGACCTCGACCGGCGCCGCCGGCGCCGCCGGCGCGCCGGCCAGCCAGTCGGTGGTGATGATGTCGTCGAGGCGGTCATGCCGGAGGTTGCAGGCAATGGGCACACGCTCGAGCACGGTCCGGCTGTCGATGACCTGCAGGCTGGCCTCGTCGATGCGAAGGTACAGCGAGACGGCAGGGCAGTCGCGACCGGCTTCGAGCGTGCAGGCCTGGACCACCGCGTCGGGCAGCATGGTGATCTTGTGGCCCGGCATGTAGACCGTGGACAGGCGCTGGCGCGCCACCTGGTCGAGCGGATCGTCGGGCCGGATCGCCAGCCCCGGGGCGGCGATGTGGATGCCCAGCGTGACCGTCCCCGTACCCAGGCCCTGCAGCGACAGGGCGTCGTCAATCTCCGTGGTGTGGGAGTCGTCGATCGAGAACGCCTGAACCGGGGCCAGCGGCAGCTCCTCGTCGATGACGGGTGCCGGCAGCGGCGGGAAGCCCGTGCCCCTGGGGAACTGGTCGAACAGGAAGCGCTGCCAGTGGAACTCGTAGGCGCTGGTGATGGCTCCGGCGCGCTCCAGCAGGGCCAGCGGCGCCAGCCTGCCCTGCCGCGAGGCTTCGACCACCGCCTTGTACTCGGGTGCGTTCTTGTCGGGCCGGAACAGGATGCGGTAGAGCTGCTCGCGCACCTCGGGGGGGCACCTGCCTGCCAGCAGCTCGCCAGCCCAGGTGTCGATGCGGGCCTGGACCTGCTTCTTTTTCTCGATCGCGGCCAGCGCCTGGGCCAGGATGTCCGGCGGGGCCTTGCGGAAACGCCCCTTGCCGGCGCGCCGGAAATAGTGCGGGGCGCCGTGCAGGCAGATCATCGCCGCCACCAGCTGCTCGGTGCCGGCCTGCGGGCTGAAATACTCGCGCGCCAGTTCCTCGAAACCGAAATCCTCTTCCGGTGCGAACTCGTAGGCCAGGTCCAGCTCCATGGTCCCGGCCAGCGCGGCGGCTGCGGGCATCAGTTGGGCCGGGGCCGGCTTCTCGAAGCGCAGCAGCACGTGGGCAGACTTGACCTTGAGCCGTTTGCCGGAGTCCAGCTCCACCTGCAGGGAGCTTTCGGCTTCGGACAGGAGGCGACCGGTCTGCAGCTTGCCGGCCTCGTCGAACAGGATGTACATGGCACCGATTGTCCCACGTGGCGCCCGGGTGGCCCGGGTCCGCCCCCGGCCGGATCAGCCTTGCAGCCGCAGGAAGTCCAGCAGGCGCCCCAGGTGCTGCGGGAAGTCGCTGATCGCGTGGTCGGAGCCGGGCAGCACATGCAGCTCGCCGCCCTGGCAGAAGTCCTGCATCTCCCGCCAGTCCAGCACCTCGTCGCCCTGGGCGATCAGGGCGAACTGCAGTTGAGGGCCGACGGGCCCGCGGCGGGCCATGCCGGCGATTTCGTCCTCCATCTGCTGCAGTTGCGCCACGAAGCGCGGCTCGAAGAAGAAGCGCTCCTGCGGGTCGTGCCAGGCCGTCTGCTCGCCGATGTGGCGGGCCAGGTCCCGGGCGGGGTGCACGGCCGGGTTCAGCAGGGCGCGCTTCCACCCGCGCGAGAGCCCGAGATGCCGCGCATAGAAGCCGCCCAGGGAGGATCCGATCACGGCCGAACGTTCCTGCGGCCAGCCGGCCGTGCCTTCGCGCACCAGGCTCATCGCCTCGGCCGGCGAGGGGGGCAGCTGGGGACACCACCACAGCACGCCGGGGTGGTCGCGCGCGACCCGCTCGGCCACCAGTCGGGCCTTGACCGACCGCGGCGACGAGCGGAAGCCGTGCAGGTAGAGCAGGTGGGTGATGCCGGGCGGGGTGAGGCCTTCGTTCATGGGCAGAGTATGCCGCCGGCGACGGCCGCCCCTGGCGGATGGAGCCCTCACGGCAGGGGATAATGGCAGGCCATGGCCGCCGTGATCGAGAAACCCCGCCTGCTGCAGCGTCTGGCCCCGGTGTTCCGGGGTTTCGACGGGCCGCTGGCGCTGGCCATCGTGATCCTGGCCTGCATCGGCCTGGTGACCATGTACTCGGTCGGCTTCGATCACGGCACGCGATTTTCCAGCCACGGGCGCAACATGGTGGTGGCGGCGCTGGTGCTGTTCCTGGTCGCCCAGGTGCCGCCGCAGCGGCTGATGTCGCTGGCCCTGCCGATGTACCTGATCGCCGTGCTGCTGCTGTTCGGTGTCGAGCTGTTCGGCATCGAGCGCAAGGGCTCCCAGCGCTGGCTCGACCTGGGGGTCGTGATCCAGCCCAGCGAGCTGATGAAGATCGCCATGCCGCTGATGCTGGCCTGGTGGTTCCAGCAAAGGGAGGGTCAGCTCAAGCCGCTCGATTTCGGTGTGGCGCTCGTCCTGCTGGCGCTGCCCGCGGCGCTCATCCTCAAGCAGCCGGACCTGGGCACCACGCTGCTGGTGCTCGCCTCGGGCCTGTTCGTGATCTTCTTTGCCGGCCTGAGCTGGAAGCTGATCCTGCCACCGCTGGTCATCGCGGTCGCCGGCGTCGTCACCCTCATCGCCATGGAAGACCGGTGGTGCGCGCCGGGCGTCGACTGGAAGATCCTGCACGAGTACCAGAAGACGCGTGTGTGCACCTTGCTGGATCCGTTCCAGGATCCGCTGGGCAAGGGCTTCCACATCATCCAGGGCATGATCGCCATCGGCTCGGGGGGGGTCTGGGGCAAGGGCTTCATGCAGGGCACCCAGACCCATCTGGAGTTCATCCCCGAGCGGACGACCGACTTCATCTATGCCGCCTTTGCCGAGGAATTCGGCCTCGTGGGCGCCGTCGTCCTGATGCTGGCCTTCGTGTTCCTGATCCTGCGCGGGCTGGCCATCGCGCTGGATGCGCCGACCCTGTTCACCCGGCTGCTGGCCGGCGCCATGACGCTCAACATCTTTGTCTACGCCTTCGTCAACATGGGCATGGTCAGCGGCATCCTGCCCGTGGTGGGGGTGCCGCTGCCCTTCGTCAGCTACGGCGGCACCGCCATGGTGACCCTGGGTGTCGGCCTGGGCATCCTGATGGCCATCGGGCGTTCGAAGCGGCTCATGCAGACATGAACCCTCCTCCCGCCTCTGTCGTGGCCGTGGTCGGGGCCGGCAACATGGGCGGCGCCATGGTGGCCCGCCTGCGCGCGCTCGGCCACCCGGTGGCCGTGTGCGACATCGACCCGGTGCGTCAGCGCGAAGCGGCCCGGCTGGGCGCCCGGGTGGTGGACACGCCCGCTGCCGCGGCACAGGCCCTGGACAGGACAGGCCTGCTGATCGTCTGCGTGGTCGACGCCATCCAGAGCGAGGACGTGCTGTTCGGCACCGACGGGGCGGCGGCCCGGCTGTCGGCCGGACAGGACGTGATGCTGTGTCCCACCATCGCCCCCGAGGATGTCGAGCGGCTGACCGCGCGCCTGGCCGAAACCGGCATCGGGTGCATCGACGCGCCCATGTCGGGCGGTCCGGCGCGCGCGCGCGAGGGCAGCATGAGCCTGATGCTGGCCGCTCCCGCACCGGTGCTCGATCGTCGCCGGGCCCTGCTGTCGCAGCTCTCGAGCCGCCTGTTCGAGCTCAGCGGGCACCCCGGCGACGGGGCGCGAACCAAGCTGGTCAACAACCTGCTGGCCGGCATCAACCTGGTCGGGGCTGCCGAGGTGCTGGCCCTGGCCGAGCGGCTCGGACTGGACGCCGGCCGGACCCTGGACGTGATCGAACAGTCCAGCGGCCAGAGCTGGATCGGTTCGGACCGCATGCGCAGGGCCATCGCGGGGGACCTGCAGCCGCGCGCCCACGTCACCTTGCTCGAGAAGGACACCCGGCTGGCGGTCGAGGCGGCTGCGCGCGCCGGTTTCCAGGGGCCGCTGGGCGGGCATGCAGCCCGGGTGTTCGCCCAGGCGCACGCCGCCGGCATGGCGGACCTGGACGATGCAGCCCTGCTGCAGTTGCTGCGCCAGACGGGTGCGGACGCGAGATGACCCGGGCTGTGCACCGCCGCCAGTACGTCCCTACAATCCGGGCATGATCGCGCGCGAACCCACCCTGGCCCGACTGGCCATCGCCGAGCAATGCCTGCTCGAGCCCTACGGACTGAACCCCGCCCTGCTGCGCCGGGCCCTGGGCGAGATCCTCTCGCACGGCGTGGACGACGCGGACCTGTACTTCCAGACGACCCGCAGCGAGGGCTGGAGCCTGGAGGAAGGCATCGTCAAGACCGGCAGCTTCAGCATTGACCAGGGCGTGGGTGTGCGCGCGGTCAGCGGCGAGAAGACCGCCTTTGCCTACTCGGACGACCTGTCCTGGAGTTCCCTGCAGGATGCCGCCCACACGGTGCGGACGATTTCGGGCCTGGGGCAGAGCCGGCGCGTGCGTGTGCCGGCCGCCAGGGTGTCGCGCTCGCGCTCCCTGTACCCCGGCATCGACCCCATCGGTTCGCTCGACAGCCAGACCAAGGTGGCCCTGCTCGAGAAGGTGGAGCGGCTGGCCAAGGCGGCCGACCCGCGCATCGTCCAGGTCATGGCCGGCCTGGCGGCCGAGCACGACGTGGTGCTGGTGGCGCGCGCCGATGGCACCCTGGCGGCCGACGTGCGGCCGCTGGTGCGGCTGTCGGTCACCGTCATCGCCGAGCACAAGGGGCGCCGCGAGGTCGGTTCGTCCGGCGGGGGGGGCCGCTTCGGTCTTGCCTATTTCGACGACGCGATGGTTCAGACCTACGTCGGCGAGGCGGTCTCGGCGGCCCTGACCAACCTCGAGGCGCGTCCGGCGCCGGCGGGCGAGATGACCGTGGTGCTCGGACCGGGTTGGCCGGGGGTGCTGCTGCACGAAGCCGTCGGGCACGGACTCGAGGGCGACTTCAACCGCAAGGGCTCCAGCGCCTTTGCCGGCCGCATCGGCCAGCGTGTCGCCGCCCGGGGCGTGACGGTGCTGGACGACGGGACCATCGCCGACCGGCGGGGCTCGCTCAACGTGGATGACGAAGGGCACGCGACGCAGAAGAACGTGCTGATCGAGGACGGCATCCTGCGCGGCTACATCCAGGACACCCTCAACGCCCGCCTGATGGGCGTGCAGCCGACCGGCAACGGCCGGCGCGAGAGCTACGCCCATCTGCCGATGCCGCGCATGACCAACACCTACATGCTGGGCGGCGAACACGCGCCCGAAGAGATCGTCGCCAGCATCAGGAGGGGCCTGTACGCCACCAATTTCGGTGGCGGGCAGGTCGACATCACCAGCGGCAAGTTCGTCTTCTCCGCCAGCCAGGCCTGGTGGGTCGAGAACGGCCGCATCCAGTACCCGGTCAAGGGCGCGACCATCATCGGCAACGGCCCCGATGCGCTGACCCGGGTCGGCATGATCGGCAACGACCTGAAGCTCGACAGCGGCGTCGGCACCTGCGGCAAGGAGGGCCAGAGTGTCCCGGTGGGCGTTGGCCAGCCGACCCTGCGGATCGACGGCCTGACCGTGGGTGGCACGGCCTGACGACGGCTGCGTAAGACTGCTGTCATGTCGTCTGTGCTACATTCGCGACTTATGCGCAAGCCCGTCGCCTTCTTTTTTGGCTACTTTTGGTTCTCTGTCCCCGGCGGACGAGAGGCGAGGCTGTAGTCGCATCACCAGATCTCGAAAAACCGCCGGCGCCACAAGCCCGGCGGTTTTTTCTTGTGCCCATCACATTCCCGACCCCTTTCACCGCAGCTTCAGGAGCAACCGATGAACGCCAAAGCCGTCCCCGCCAGCAGCGATGCCTGGCATGCCCGTCCCGTCGACAAGACCAGCGAAACCGACGACGAACGCATCAAGGACATCACCGTGCTGCCGCCTCCCGAGCATCTGATCCGCTTCTTCCCCATCGGCGGCACGCCGGTGGAGGCCCTGATCGGGCAGACCCGCCAGCGCATCCACCGCATCCTGCACGGCCAGGACGACCGCCTGCTGGTCATCATCGGGCCCTGCTCCATCCACGACCCGGCCGCTGCCCTGGACTACGCACGCCGGCTGCTGCCGCTGCGGCAGAAGTACGCCGACACGCTGGAGATCGTCATGCGGGTCTACTTCGAGAAGCCGCGCACCACGGTGGGCTGGAAGGGGTTGATCAACGATCCCTATCTGGATGGCAGCTTCCGCATCGACGAGGGCCTGCGCATGGCGCGCCAGTTGCTGATCGAGATCAATCGCCTGGGCCTGCCGGCGGGCAGCGAGTTCCTCGACGTCATCTCCCCTCAGTACATCGGCGATCTCATTGCCTGGGGTGCCATCGGTGCCCGCACGACAGAGAGC
This sequence comes from Burkholderiales bacterium, assembly GCA_006227825.1. Taxonomy (GTDB): domain Bacteria; phylum Pseudomonadota; class Gammaproteobacteria; order Burkholderiales; family Burkholderiaceae_C; genus Hydrogenophaga. Next base: position 15,661 of record SBFS01000043.1, read on the forward strand.
CAGGTCCACCGCGAACTGGCCTCGGGCCTGTCGGCGCCGATCGGCTTCAAGAACGGCACCGACGGCAACATCCGGATCGCCACCGACGCCATCCAGGCTGCCGCCCGCGGACACCACTTCCTGTCCGTGCACAAGAACGGTCAGGTGGCCATCGTGCAGACCAAGGGCAACAAGGACTGCCATGTGATCCTGCGGGGCGGCAAGACGCCCAACTACGACGCGCAGCATGTGGCCGCAGCGGTCCAGGAACTGGAGGCGGCCAAGCTGCCGCCCCGCCTGATGGTCGACTGCAGCCATGCCAACAGCAGCAAGCAGCACGAGAAGCAGCTGGATGTGGCACGCGACATCGCCGGACAGATCGCCTCGGGTTCGCGCAGCATCTTCGGCGTGATGATCGAGAGCCACATCGAGGCCGGTGCCCAGAAGTTCACCCCGGGCAAGGACGATGTGTCCCGCCTGGAGTACGGCAAGAGCATCACCGATGCCTGCCTGGGCTGGAGCGATTCGTTGCAGGCGCTGGACATGCTGGCGCAGTCGGTCGGTCAGCGCCGCCGGGGCTGAGCGCGTGCCGCCTGGCCGCAGAGCGAAGCGGACGTCCGGATGTGGCTGGGCTACACTCGTTGCCGCCGGTCCGGGGCCGGCACGCCTGCCGGTCCGTACAGCGAGGAGAAACCCACATGCAGAGTCAAGTCACCGTGAACTGGGGTGACCCCTTGAGCAGCTACGCCTTCGACCTGGACGAGGTGCAGCCCATGCCGCACGAAGCGGCGCGCCAGTGGCTGGACGAGCAGTTCAGCTTCATGGGCTGCGAGCCGATCCGGCCCACCGGGAAGGTGCTGACGGCCGACAAGATCCTGGCGGTTGCCGAAGCGGCCGGGCGGGAGCGTTTTCGCGACGAAAGGCACCGCGCCTGGGCCATGGCCTTCTCGCGCGCCGTGAGCGCGGCGCTGGCCAAGCCGGTGGTGACGATCGACGTGCCCGGCCAGTCCATCACCTACTGAGCGCCCCCGGCCAGCGCGTCCAGCAGACGCTGGTGGACGTTGCCGAAGCCGCCGTTGCTCATGCAGACGATGTGGTCGCCCGGGCGGGCGGCCATGACGACGGCAGAGACCAGTTCGTCCACGTCGGCGCTCACCTGGGCCCGCGCGCCCAGGGGCCGCAGGGCATCGCCGGCATCCCAGTCCAGTCCGCCGGCGTGGCAGAAGGCCAGGTCGGCCGCTTCGAGGCTCCAGGGCAACTGGGCTTTCATGGTGCCCAGTTTCATGGTGTTGCTGCGCGGCTCGAATGCCGCCAGGATGCGACCGGTGTCCCCAACCGAGCGCAAGCGCCGGCGCAGTCCGTCCAGGGTGGTGCGGATGGCCGTCGGGTGGTGGGCGAAGTCGTCGTAGACGGTGACCGGTGCGGTCGAACCCGGCAGGGTGGCGGTGCCCCTCACTTCCATGCGACGGCGCACGTTGCGAAAGCCGGCCAGGGCCTGTGCCGAGTCCGCCACGGCGACCCCCACATGCTCGGCCGCGGCGATGGCCGCCAGCGCGTTGAGCTGGTTGTGCACGCCGTCGAGGCCCCAGGTCACGCGGGCCAGCGGCCGGCCTTGCCGGCAGACGGCGAAGTCGTGCGGCTCGCCTTCGGCCGTGAAGTCGCTCACCGCCGCGCCGAAGCTGCGCACCTCGCTCCAGCAGCCCATGTTCAGCACGCGCGCCAGGCTTTCCTCCAGCCCGTTGAACACCACACGTCCCTGTGAAGGGACAGTGCGGACCAAGTGATGGAACTGGCGCTCGATGGCCTGGAGGTCGTCGAAGATGTCCGCGTGGTCGAACTCCAGGTTGTTCAGGACCGCGGTGCGGGGTCGGTAGTGGACGAACTTGCTGCGCTTGTCGAAGAACGCCGTGTCGTATTCGTCCGCCTCGATGACGAACAGGGGCTGGCCGGCCGGCTGTCCGCCCAGCCGGGCCGACACGCCGAAGTTCAGCGGCACGCCGCCCACCAGGAAGCCCGGGTGGCGGCCGCCGGCTTCCAGGATCCAGGCCAGCATGGAGGTGGTGGTGGTCTTGCCGTGCGTGCCGGCCACGGCCATCACATGGCGGCCCTGGAGCACGTGCTCTGCCAGCCACTGGGGGCCGCTGGTGTAGGGAGCCCCCGCGTCCAGGATGGCCTCCATCAGGGGAAACCTGGGTGATCCGTCTGCCAGCCGGGCCCGGCTGACCACGTTGCCGATCACGAACATGTCCGGTCGCAGCGCCATCTGGTCGGCCCCGAAGCCATCGATCAGGTCGATGCCCAGCGCCCGCAACTGGTCGCTCATGGGAGGGTAGACGCCCGCATCGCAGCCGGTCACCCGGTGTCCTGCCTCGCGTGCGAGGGCCGCCAGACCCCCCATGAAGGTGCCGCAGATGCCCAGAATGTGGATGTGCATGGGCCGATTCTAGGGTGTGGCAGCAGAGGGTCTCGGGGCATCCGGGCGCGGCTGGTCCAGGGTCATGCCGGCGTGTCCCGGCGCCGGGCGGGCTGTCGCGGCACAATGTCGCCATGCTTTCTGCCAGCTTCCATCCTGCAGCCGAGATCGCGGCGGTCGCCGCGCGTCTGGTCGTGGACGAAGGGCTGGATTACGCCTGCGCCAAGCGGCAGGCCGCCAGGCAGCTGGGTCTGTCGGGTCGGGCCCACATGCCGGACAACACCCAGCTCGAAGCCGCCATCCGCGAGCACATCGCCGTCTTCTGTCCGCAGGAACAGGCGCAGGCCCTTAGGGCGCTGCGGGAGCTCGCGCTGTCGTGGATGGAGCGACTGTCCGGGTTCAGGCCGCACCTCTCGGGTCCGGTCTGGCACGGAACCGCCACCGCCCACACCGATGTGGTGCTGCACCTGTTCTGTGACGATCCCAAGAGCGCGGAATGGGAGCTGCTCGATCGCGGACTGGCCTACCAGGCCGGGCAGGCGCCGGGTGTGCGTGGCGAGGTCATGGAGGCGCTGACGCTGAGGGTGCGCTGCGAGGCCTTGCAGTCCTGGGTCATGCTGCACCTCGTGCTGCACGACCGGGACGACCTGCGGGGCGCCCTCCGGCCCGACGCCCAGGGGCGCAGGCCCCGGGGCGACGCGGCCGCGCTCAGGGCGCTGCTGGAGGCCTCTGGAGGCGAACATGGACCGTGACGATGAAGGAGTGGAAGTGACACCGGGCAGGCGACGTTTCTGGACAGCGGGTGTGGCGCTGGTGGCTGCGGCCGCGGGGGGCAGCCTGGCCTGGTGGCGCTACCGTCCCGCGCCGCTGCTGTCGGGTGCCGAGGAGGCGTTCTGGAGCAGCCGCTTCGAGGACCCTCAGGGGCTGGAGCTGGTGATGGCTTCCTGGCGCGGCCAGCCCCTGCTGGTCAATTTCTGGGCCACCTGGTGTCCGCCATGCGTCGAGGAGCTGCCCCTGCTCAACGCGTTTCACGACCGGGAGCGGGCCAACGGATGGCAGGTCATCGGACTGGCGGTGGACCGCGCGTCGGCGGTGCTCGAGTTCACACAGCGTCTGCCGCTGCACTTCCCGGTCGGCATGGCCGGGCTGGCAGGCACCGAACTGAGCAAGACGCTGGGCAACGTCAGCGGCGGGCTGCCCTTCACCGTGGTCTTCGGCCGTGACGGTGCCGTGCTTCACCGCAAGATCGGCAAGGTCAGCGAGGACGACCTGGCCCAGTGGGCCCGGCTCGGTGCCTGACCCGAACGCGTATCCATCTCACGCCAAACGCCCGCAAAGTCCCGCATGATGACCATCCGGTCATCAGACGTCCGGTTGTCGCCGATGTGCCCGGAAGCACCGCCATCGTGTACACTTCGTGGCCCTTTGGGGGTTGGCGGAGAAAACTTGGTGTGAATTTCGATGAAATTGCATCAGTTTGATCGATTTTCGCTGGAGATAGCATGGATTTGAGAAAACTGAAGACCTTGATCGACCTCGTGTCCGAGTCGAATGTGTCGGAGCTGGAAATCACCGAGGCAGAAGGCAAGGTCCGCATCGTCAAGAGTGCGCCGGTGGCCGCTGCCGCGCCCGTGACCTACGCCATGTCGCCGGCGCCGGCCCAGCCCGCACCGGTGATGTCGGTGCCGGCGGTCGAGGTGGCCGCGGTGCCGGCTGCCGCGGCGGCCGAGTCCCCCAGGGCGCCGGCGGGGCACACGGTCAAGTCGCCGATGGTGGGCACCTTCTACCGCTCCTCCAGCCCGGGCGCCAAGCCCTTCGTCGAGATCGGCGACACGATCAAGGAAGGCGAGACGATCTGTATCGTTGAAGCCATGAAGATCCTCAACGAGATCGAGGCCGACAAGTCCGGCACGGTGACCCAGATCCTGGTGGAGAACGGCCAGGCGGTCGAGTTCGGCCAGCCCCTGTTCGTGATCGAGTGAACGCACGCCCACAGGTCCTGTTCCCGTCCCCGGCCAGCCTGTGCGCGGCCGGGCATTCCCTGCGGCAAGCCTCCGCCACGGCGGCGGTTCGGACCGCTTCAACCGCCTTCCAGCCGGAGCCCGAGCCGACGGGCCGCCCGGGTCGCAACAGCCATGTTCAAGAAGATTCTGATTGCCAACCGCGGTGAAATCGCGCTGAGGGTGCAGCGCGCCTGTCGGGAAATGGGGATCAAGGCCGTGATCGTCTACTCCGAGGCCGACCGCGATGCCAAGTACGTCCGGCTGGCGGACGAGGCGGTCTGCATCGGACCGCCCGCCTCGGCCCAGAGCTACCTCAACATGCCCGCCATCATCTCGGCGGCCGAGGTCACCGACGCGGAGGCCATCCATCCGGGTTACGGTTTCCTGTCCGAGAACGCCGACTTCGCCGAGCGGGTCGAGAAAAGCGGCTTCACCTTCATCGGTCCGACGCCCGAGTCCATCCGCCTGATGGGCGACAAGGTCTCGGCCAAGCAGGCCATGATCCGCGCCGGCGTGCCCTGCGTGCCGGGTTCGGACGGCGCGCTTCCCGACGATCCGGCCCAGATCAAGCGCACCGCCAGGAGCATCGGCTACCCGGTCATCATCAAGGCGGCCGGTGGCGGTGGCGGGCGCGGCATGCGGGTGGTGCACACGGAGGCGGCCCTGATCCATGCGGTGCAGACCACCAAGGCCGAGGCGGGGGCCGCCTTCGGCAATCCGGAGGTCTACATGGAGAAGTTCCTGCAGAACCCCCGCCACATCGAGATCCAGGTGCTGGCCGACATGCACCGCAACGCGGTCTACCTGGGGGAGCGGGACTGCTCCATGCAGCGTCGCCACCAGAAGGTGATCGAGGAGGCGCCGGCACCGGGCATCCCGCGCCGCCTGATCGAGAAGATCGGCGACCGCTGCGCCTCGGCCTGCAAGAAGATCGGTTACCGCGGCGCCGGCACCTTCGAGTTCCTGTACGAGAACGGCGAGTTCTATTTCATCGAGATGAACACCCGGGTCCAGGTCGAGCACCCGGTGACCGAACTGATCACGGGCATCGACATCGTGCGCACCCAGATCGCCGTGGCCGCCGGCGAGAAGCTGCCCTTCACCCAGCGCCAGATCCAGCTGCGCGGTCACGCCATCGAGTGCCGCGTCAACGCCGAAGACCCCTACAAGTTCACCCCCTCGCCGGGCCGCATCACCACCTGGCACGCACCGGGTGGCCCGGGGGTGCGGGTCGATTCGCACGTCTACACCAACTACAGCGTGCCGCCGAACTACGATTCCATGATCGGCAAGATCATCGTGCACGGTGATACCCGCGAGCAGGCGCTGGCGCGGATGCGGACCGCACTGGCCGAGACCGTGGTCGAGGGAATCAAGACCAACATCCCGCTGCACCGCGAGCTGATGGTGGACGCCAGCTTCATGGCAGGCGGCACCAACATCCACTACCTCGAAGAATGGCTGGCGAACCACGTTCGCTGAGCCAGGAAACGCAATCCGGTCGCCATGGCGCTGCATGAGCTCGTGATGCTGGCACCGGAGCCGGCGGTCGAACCTCTGGGCGAGGCGCTCGAGGCACTGGACGCCCTGAGCGTCTCGGTGGAGGACGCGGACGCCATGACACCGGCGGAGTCGGCCCTGTTCGGCGAGCCGGGCATGCCGCCACCGCGCGAGGGCTGGCAGCGTTCGCGTGTGGTGGCCTTGTTCGCCGAAGAGGCGGCGGCCCGCGAGGCGGCTGTCCTGCTGGCCGCGCAGGATTTTTTCCAGGGCTGCAGCGTGCTGGGCGTCCAGCCGGTGGCGGACCAGGACTGGGTGCGGCTGACGCAGGCGCAGTTCGAACCGGTCGAGATCACCCCGACTTTCTGGATCGTGCCATCGTGGCATGAACCGCCCGCGCAGGCACGAGAGATCATCCGGCTGGATCCGGGCCTGGCGTTCGGAACCGGTACCCATCCGACCACCCACATGTGCCTGCGCTGGATTGCGGCTCACCCTCCGCGCGGACGGCGGGTGCTCGACTACGGGTGCGGCTCGGGCATCCTGGCCATCGGTGCCGGCCGCTTCGGGGCAGGCGAGACCGTCGCTGTCGACATCGATCCGGCGGCGGTCGAGGCCACGCGCCTCAATGCCGCTGCCAACGGCGTCGGGCTGCGGGCCGGTCTGCCCGATGTGGCCGAAGGCGAATTCGACCTGGTGCTGGCCAACATCCTGGCCACGCCCCTGAAGGTGCTCGCGCCCCTGCTGTGCCGCCACGTGGCCGCTGGCGGACATCTGGTCCTGGCGGGTATCCTGGCCCGCCAGGCCGACGAGCTGCGCCAGGCCTATGGGCCCTGGCTGCCGCTGACGGTGCACGACGAGCAGGACGGCTGGGTGCTGATGACCGCGCAGCGTCCCTGATCGTGGTGTCCCTGCCGGCAAGGCACTCCTGTCCGCTGCGGCCCGCCCGGCCCGACCGGGTGGCACCGCTGCAATAATTCGCGCATGAGTTACACCACCCGCTGTCCGGCTTGCGGAACGACCTTCAGGGTCGTGGCCGACCAGCTCAAGATCTCGGACGGCTGGGTGCGTTGCGGTCATTGCAGCGACGTGTTCGACGCCACGCTGTATCTGCAGGCGTGGTCGGGCGGGCAGGCTCAGCAACCGCCCCAGCCCCAGCGTCCGCAGCCTCCGGACGATGCCGCGGTCACCGAGCCGATGCCCTTGCCTGACCGGATCTCGGATGCGCTGGCCCGGGCCTTGTCCGAGCCGGTCTCGGCAGACGCCGCTCCCATCGGGGCGGCCGTGTCGGCGCCGCCTGCGGCCACGCACCCCGCCACGCCCCCGGAACCGGCACCGGAACCGGAACCACAGCCGGAACCACAGCCGAAACCAAAGCCGGATACGCCACCGGATCCGCCACCTGCGCGGAGCACCGTTGCCCAGCAAGGGGTCAGCGACGATTTCCACGCCGAGCTGCTGCAGTTCGCCGCCGCGTCCGGTGTGGCGTTGCCCGCGCCTGCCGGGCCGACGGAGCAGCCAGCTCCGGCGCCTTTGCCCCAAGATCAGGGGCTGGTCACGCCCGCATCCCCCGCGCCGGCCGAAACCGACAGCGAGACGGAGCCCGAGTTTGTCCGCAAGGCCCGGCGCCGGGCTTTCTGGCGCAAGCCCATGGTCCGGGTCCTGCTTTCCGTGCTGCTGCTGGGGCTGGCCGGGGTGTTGCTGGCCCAGTGGTCCTACCACGAGCGTCACCGGCTGGTGGCTTGGCAGCCCCGGCTGGAGCCGGTGCTGCGCCTGGTGTGCGTCGAGCCGGCGTGCACCATCGAGCCGCTGCGGCGCATCGACGACATCGTGATCGACAGCACTGCCCTTGTGCGGCGGCGGGACGACCTCTATTCGTTCGACATCGTGCTGAAAAACCGTGCGGACATCGCCCTGGCGGTTCCGGCGCTTGAGCTCACGTTGACCGACATGCGCGACCAGGCGATTGCCCGCCGGGTGTTCCTTCCCCAGGAGTGGCCGGGTCGGCCCGAGCGGCTGCCCGCACTCGGTGAACTCGCCGTGAGCCTGCGCTTGTCCATCGAACTGGCCGACGGCATGCCCATGGCAGGCTACCGGGCCCTTGTCTTCTACCCCTGAACCGAAAGCGATCCATGACCATTCTCGTATGCGGCTCCCTGGCCTTCGACACCATCATGGGGTTCGAGGGGCGGTTCGCCGAGCAGATTCTGCCCAGCCAGCTGCACATCCTCAACGTCTCGTTCCTGGTGCCCGGCCTGCGACGGGAGTTCGGCGGATGTGCCGGCAACATCGCCTACGGACTGCGGCAGCTGGGCTCGCCTGTGGCGCCTCTGGCCATGCTGGGCAACGACGCCCGGGACTACCTGGACCGCCTGGCTGCGCAGGGGGTCGACACTGCCCACATCGGCGTCACCGACCGGAGCTACACCGCCCAGGCGATGATCATGACCGACCGGGACAACAACCAGATCACGGCCTTTCACCCGGGCGCCATGGCGCTGGCACACGAGAACCCGGTGCCGGACCGCAAGGACATCGCGCTGGCCATCGTCTCCCCGGACGGGCGCGAGGCCATGCTCTCCCATGCCCGGCAACTGAACGCTGCCGGCATCCCCTTCATGTTCGACCCCGGCCAGGGGCTGCCCATGTTCAATGGCGAGGAACTGCAGCAGTTCATCGACATGGCCACCTGGGTGGCTGTGAACGACTACGAGGGGCAGATGCTGTGTGATCGGACCGGCTGGACCCTGGACGAAATCGCCTCGCGGGTGAGAGGCCTGGTCGTGACGCTGGGCGAGCAAGGCTGTGACGTGTGGGAGGAGGGGGCGCGGGAGCGCCTTCCGGGCGTGAGGGCCGTCGAGGTGGTTGACCCCACCGGTTGCGGCGACGCCTTCCGGGCCGCCTTGCTGCACGGTCTGGTGCAGGGTTGGACCCTGCGCCGGGGTGCCGAGCTCGGCAACCGCATCGGTGCGGCCAAGATCGCCAGCCGGGGCGGGCAGAACTACCGCTTCGTGGCGTGACCGGGCCATGAAGACAAAAAAGCCCGACGCGTGAGCGCCGGGCTTTTGAGCAGCGACCGGGTCGAACTCAGGGCTTGCTGGACGTCGGGAACGGCCAGGCAGCCTGGGGGTTCAGCTTGGTCTGGGCTGCAGGTGCCGCAGGGGCTGCCGGCGCCTTGGCCGGCTTAGCTTTTTTTGCGGGGGCTGCCTTCTTCGCGGGGGCAGCTTTCTTCGCCGGAGCGGCCTTCTTCGCCGGGGCGGCCTTCTTCGCCGGGGCGGCCTTCTTCGCCGGGGCGGCCTTCTTCGCCGGAGCGGCCTTCTTCGCCGGAGCGGCCTTCTTGGCCGGGGCTTTTTTCGCAGTTGCCATTGTTTTCTCCTTGATCAAGTTGCAAAGAGCACTTCGGGCAAGCAGCTCGACCGAAGTGATTCAGCCCCCTGCGGTCGGGTGGATGCATCCACCGTTGACCGCATGAAGTTGAACGCTGTGACAAAACCCTGCACCGGATGCCGAGGCACCGGATGCAGGGTCTTGGTATGGATGCACATGGAGTTGGAAGCCGTGGCCTTTTCCGTCGTGGAGGTCAGTCCCAGGACAGCGCGCCACCGGACTGGTACTCGATGACGCGGGTCTCGAAGAAGTTGCGTTCCTTCTTGAGATCGATCATCTCGCTCATCCAGGGGAACGGATTCTCTTCGTTGGGGAACAGCGGCTCCAGGCCGATCTGCGTGGCGCGCCGGTTGGCGATGTAGCGCAGGTAACCCTTGAACATCGAGGCGTTGAGGCCCAGGACACCGCGGGGCATGGTGTCCTCGGCGTAGCGGTACTCCAGGTCGACCGCCTTGAGGAACAGGGCCTTGATCTCGGCCTTGAACTCGGGCGTCCAGAGCATCGGGTTCTCGAGCTTGATCGCATTGATCAGGTCGATGCCGAAGTTGCAGTGCATCGACTCGTCGCGCAGGATGTACTGGTACTGCTCGGCCGCGCCGGTCATCTTGTTCTGCCGGCCCAGCGCGAGGATCTGGGTGAACCCGACGTAGAAGAACAGGCCTTCCATCAGGCAGGCAAAGACGATCAGGGACTTGAGCAGTGTCTGGTCGGCTTCGGGCGTGCCGGTCTTGAAGTTGGGGTCCATGATCGCGTCGATGAACGGGATCAGGAACTCGTCCTTGTCGCGGATGGAGGACACCTCGTGGTACGCATTGAAGATCTCGCCCTCGTCCAGGCCCAGCGACTCGACGATGTACTGGTAGGCGTGGGTGTGGATCGCCTCTTCAAAGGCCTGGCGCAGCAGGAACTGGCGGCACTCGGGGGCGGTGATGTGGCGGTAGGTGCCCAGGGTGATGTTGTTGGCGGCCAGAGAGTCGGCTGTGACGAAGAAGCCGAGGTTGCGCTTGACGATGCGGCGCTCGTCCTCGGTCAGGCCGTTGGGGTCCTTCCAGAGCGCGATGTCGCGGCTCATGTTCACTTCCTGCGGCATCCAGTGGTTGGCACAGGTGGCGAGGTACTTCTCCCAGGCCCACTTGTACTTGAACGGGACCAGCTGGTTGACGTCGGTCTGGCCGTTGATGATGCGCTTGTCGGCCACGTTGACGCGGCGCGACTGCGATGCGGTCGGGGCGCCGGGGTGGGCTGCAGAGGGCTTGCTGGACAGTGAGCCGGACGCCGCCGGCTCGGGCGCAGGCTGGGAAGGTGTGTGAGGCTTCAGCGAGGGAGTGACGGATTCGTCCCAGGTCAGCATAGTGATGTCCAATTCAACGGATTATCGAAGTGTCGGCTTGAAAAGCAAAGGAGTCGTGCACGAGGCGATGCGATTGTGTTGTGATGCCGCATCGGATGCGGCACCACAACCTTCACCGGGTGCAGGCTCTGCGGGTCGGTCACTGGCAGGCTTCGCAGCCCGGGTCGTCGATGGCGCAGAACTTGATGTCCGTTGCCGGCTCGCCCGAGGCGGACGCGTCCGTTGCCAGGGCGGCAGAGGCCTGCACGGCAACCGCGTTGAGCTGGCCGGCGCGCCCGGTGGATTTCTCGGCCTGCGTGGCCGCGGTGGTGCGCAGGTAGTAGGTCGTCTTGAGGCCGCGCAGCCAGGCGAGCTTGTAGGTTTCGTCGAGCTTCTTGCCCGAGGCGCCGGCCATGTAGATGTTCAGGCTCTGCGCCTGGTCGATCCACTTCTGGCGGCGCGCCGCCGCCTCGACCAGCCACATCGGTTCGATCTCGAAAGCGGTGGCGTACAGCGACTTGACATCCTGGGGCACGCGGTCGATGGGCTGCAGCGAGCCATCGAAGTGCTTGAGGTCCATCACCATGACGTCGTCCCACAGCCCCAGGCGCTTGAGGTCCTTGACCAGGTAGCTGTTGATGACGGTGAACTCGCCGGACAGGTTGGACTTGACCGACAGGTTGCCAAAGCACGGCTCGATCGAGGCATCCACGCCGATGATGTTGGAGATGGTGGCCGTGGGCGCGATGGCCACGCAGTTGGAGTTGCGCATGCCGTCACGGGCGATCTTCTGGCGCAGCGCATCCCAGTCCAGCGACGCGGAGCGGTCGACATCCACATAGCCGCCGCGCTCGCGCTCCAGCAGCGCCAGCGTGTCGGGCGGCAGGATGCCCCGATCCCACAGCGAGCCCTTGAAGCTGCTGTAGCGTCCGCGCTCGCGCGAGAGTTCGGTGGAGGCCCAGTAGGCGTAGTAGCAGACCGCTTCCATCGAGCGGTCGGCGAATTCGACCGCGGCGGTGGACGCATACGGGATGCGCAGTTCGTACAGCGCGTCCTGGAACCCCATGATGCCCAGTCCGACCGGTCGGTGGCGCAGGTTGGAGTCCCTGGCCTTCTTGACCGCGTAGTAGTTGATGTCGATCACGTTGTCGAGCATGCGCATGGCGGTGTTGATGGTGCGCTGCAGCTTCTCGTGGTCGAGCTGGCCGTCCCTGATGTGGCGGTGCAGGTTGACCGAGCCGAGGTTGCAGACGGCGGTCTCGGTGTCGCTGGTGTTGAGCGTGATCTCGGTGCAGAGGTTGGAGCTGTGCACCACGCCGGCGTGCTGCTGGGGCGAGCGCACATTGCTGGCGTCCTTGAAGGTGATCCAGGGGTGACCGGTCTCGAACAGCATCGAGAGCATCTTGCGCCACAGGTCGACGGCCGGCACCTTCCTGTACGGCTTGATCTCGCCGCGCGCGGCCTTGTCCTCGTAGGCCAGGTAGGCCTGCTCGAAGTCGGTGCCGAACCTGTCGTGCAGGTCGGGGACGTCGTTGGGCGAAAACAGGCTCCAGTCGGCCTTTTCCATGACCCGCTTCATGAACAGGTCGGGAATCCAGTTGGCCGTGTTCATGTCGTGGGTGCGCCGGCGGTCGTCGCCGGTGTTCTTGCGCAGCTCGAGGAACTCTTCGATGTCCAGGTGCCAGGTCTCCAGATAGGTGCAGACCGCGCCCTTGCGCTTGCCGCCCTGGTTGACCGCCACCGCGGTGTCGTTGACCACCTTGAGGAAGGGCACCACGCCCTGCGACTCGCCGTTGGTGCCCTTGATGTGGGCACCCAGGGCACGCACACGGGTCCAGTCATTGCCCAGGCCGCCGGCGAACTTGGACAGCAGGGCGTTTTCCTTGATCGATTCGTAGATGCCGTCCAGGTCGTCGGGCACCGTGGTCAGGTAGCAGCTCGACAGCTGCGAACGCAGCGTGCCGCTGTTGAACAGGGTGGGGGTGCTGCTCATGAAGTCGAACGAGGACAGCACCTCGTAGAACTCGATGGCGCGCGCCTCGCGGTCGATCTCGCCCAGCGCCAGTCCCATGGCCACGCGCATGAAGAAAGCCTGGGGCATCTCGATGCGCGTCTTGCGCACATGCAGGAAGTAGCGGTCGTACAGGGTCTGCAGGCCCAGGTAGTCGAACTGCAGGTCGCGCTCGGCCTTGAGCGCCGAGCCCAGCCTGCGCAGGTCGAAGTTCAGCAGCTCGGGGTTGAGCAGTTCGGCCTCCACGCCGCGCTTGATGAAGCCGGGGAAGTAGTCGGCGTAGCGCTCGTCCATGGCGGACTGGGGCACTTCCTCGCCCAGGATCTCCTTGCGGATCGTGTGCAGCAGCAGCCGGGCGGTGGCGAAGGTGTAGTCAGGGTCCTTCTCGATCAGCGTGCGGGCGGCCAGGATGGAGGCCTTGTGGACTTCCTCGATCGGCACGCCGTCATACAGGTTGCGCTTGGTCTCGGCCAGGATGGGTTCCGGGCGGACATCGTCGCCCAGGCCTGCGCAGGCCGATTCGATCAGGCTTTGCAGCGCACCGGTGTCCAGCGGCACCCGCTGGCCGCGGTCGGTGACGTGCAGGGCCGTCTCGGCGGCCTGACGGCTGGCCTGGGCCTGCTGGGCGCGCTCCTGGGCCCGGCGTTCACGGTAGAGCACATAGGCGCGGGCCACCTCGTGGTGCCCGCTGCGCATCAGCCCGAGCTCGACCTGATCCTGGACGTCCTCGATGTGGAACGTGCCCCCGCCGGGCCGCGAACGCATCAGCGCGCGGATCACGCTCTGTGTGAGCTGGTCCACCGTCTCGCGCACGCTCGCCGACGCCGCACCCTGTGTGCCGTGCACTGCCAGAAAAGCCTTCATCATCGCGACGGCGATCTTGCTGGGCTCGAAGGAAACCACGGCACCGTTGCGGCGGATGATCTGGTAGTGGGCATAGGCCGACCCGGTGGCGGGTGCCGAGGCACCGGCGGAAGCCGGGAGTGGCATGGCCTGGCGGGAAGGGGAGTCGGTGGTTTCGACGGTCTGCATGGTTCCTCTTTCGTTTGTTCTGGGGCTTCGGTCCGGCGCGGGTGCCGGGTGCGGGTGGTACGCACACCGCAAGCCGGCAGATCGGTGACCGGCAGCCTGGGCTGGCGGCCGGTGGACAATGGGCTTCGGTGATGGCGTTGACGATTTATCGCTGCGCCGGCACACACTATATATGGTGTCCAGGGTGGCTTCAAGCCACTACCGGTAGTGTGTCAGGGAAAACACCGTGCGGTCCTCCTGCCCCTTTTCGCCAGACAAAACGCGGCCCGGGGCCGGGAGCATCGCCGCCAATGTGTCCTGCGTGCCGACAGGCCAGTCGTGCCGCGGATCTGGCGCGCGGATTCCAGCAACGGCGCGCGTTGCGGCCGGTTTTCTTGCCGCAGTGCCCGAGCCTGCGTGTCCTTTGTCGGGCGCCGGGGCCAAGGGCACTCAGGCCGTGTGCGTCGAAGATTCTCCGGCCACTGTTGCGGGTGGGAAACAGGCGCTCTCCCATCCGGTCGAGCGTCGCAGCGCCGCCCAGTCGAAACCGCTGCCGGGATCTTGCTTGCGTCCGGGGGCGATGTGCTCATGCCCGGCAATGTGGCGGATCGGGTAGCGCTGGCGCAGCGCCGCGCACAGGTCTGCCAGCCGGTCGTACTGAACGGCCTCGAAGGTCTCGCCTTCCAGCCCCTCGAGTTCGATGCCGATCGAATCGTCGTTGCACTGGCCACGCCCTCGCCACCAGGAAGCGCCGGCATGCCAGGCCCGCGCATCGGCATCGACGAACTGCACCAGCTCGCCGTCGCGGCGGATCAGGAAATGGCTGGAGACCTGCAGCCCCCGGATCTGCTGGAAGTAAGGGTGTGCATCCCAGTCGAGCCGGTTGGTGAAAAGCTGCTCGATCTCGGGGCCGCCGTAGATGCCTGGCGGCAGGCTGATCGAATGGATCACGATCAGGTCGACGCAGGCGCCGGCGGGGCGGGGGCCGTGGTTGGGCGACGGGCAGCGCCGGGCCGCCTGCAGCCAGCCCTGGTCCCAGGGGGAGGGTGTGTGCTCAGCCCGCTTCATCCTCGTCCGATGGCATGGCGATGCCCAGCCGCTGGATGCGGTAGCGCATCTGCCTGAGGTTCAGGCCCAGGCGCGCGGCCGCCGCGGTGCGGTTGTAGCCGCACTCCCGCAGGGCCTTGAGCAGCACGTCGCGCTCCTGCTCGTCCAGGAAGCGCTGAAGGTCGGTGGGGATCGAATCCGGCGCAGCAGCCGCAGTGGCTTCAGGCGCAGGGGCGCCGGGGCTGGCCGCCGCCTGCCCGGCCGCAGGGGCCACGCTCTCCTCACCGAAGTCGTGGGGCTCGAGCCGCTCCCCGTTGCTCAGCGCCAGGGCTCTTTGCAGCAGGTTTTCCAGCTCGCGCACATTCCCTTCCAGCGGGTGGGACCGGATCCAGTCGATGGCCTCGGGGGAAAGCTCGGGGGTTGGCTGCCCGCTGTCCTGGCAGATGCGCTGCAGCAACGCGCCGGCCAGCTGCGGCAGGTCTTCGCGGCGCTCGCGCAGCGAGGGCGTGCGCAGTTCGATGACGTTCAGCCGGTAGAACAGGTCCTGGCGGAACTCGCTGGCCTGCACCATCGCGGCCAGGTTGCGGTGGGTGGCGCTGACCAGACGGACGTCGACGGGCTCCTCCTGCACGCTGCCCAGCGGGCGAACGCGGCGCTCCTGGATCACGCGCAGCAGCTTGGCCTGCATGGCCAGCGGCAGATCGCCGATCTCGTCCAGGAACAGGGTGCCGCCCCGCGCCGCCTGGAAGAACCCCTCCCGGTCCTGCGTCGCACCGGTGTAGGCACCCTTGCGGGCGCCGAAGAATTCGGCCTCGATGAGGTGCTCGGGGATGGCGCCGCAGTTGACCGCCACGAACGGGCCGGTGCAGCGGTGGCTGCATTCGTGCACCGCGCGCGCCACGAGCTCCTTGCCGGTGCCCGACTCGCCGAGGATGAGCACGGGGGCCATGCTGGTGGCGACCTTCTCGATGCGCCCCTTGATCTGCTGGATGATGTGCGATTCCCCGACGATGCGGGCCAGTGCGCGCACACCCGCCGGTGGCGGCGGGGCCGCTGGCATCGGGGATGCGCCCTGGGCATCGGGCGTGTCCTGCTGGCGCGCCGCCGGCAGATGCCGCCGGCTCGTCATCGCGGCGGCCACGGCGGCGCGCAGCTGCTTGAGATCCACCGGTTTGGTCAGGTAGTCGAAGGCGCCGCCCTTGAGGGCCTCGACCGCGTTTTCGGCCGATCCGTAGGCCGTGATGACGATGCTCTTCTCGGTACGCTGGCCCTCGGCCAGCTCGTGCAGCAACTCCAGCCCCAGGCCGTCGGGCAGCCGCATGTCCGTGATGAGCACGTCGAAGCGGCGCTGCGCCAGCCATTCGCGGGCCTGGGTCAGGTCCGGCGCCGAGACCACCTCATGGCCTTCGCGCAGCAGGGTCAGCTCGTAGAGCGTGCGCAGGTCGGGCTCGTCGTCGACAACCAGGATGGAGGCGGTCAGGGTTTCGGGCATGCCGGTTCAGCGGGTGGACAGTGGGGCTCCGGGGCGCGTGGCGCCGGGCGGCCGGGTCAGGGCCGGCACCGAGTCCCCGGGGGGCATGGACCTGCCCGCATGGCCGGACACGCGCTGGGACAGGCCGGTGGCCGGCATGAAGACGTAGAACTCGTTGCCCTCGCGCTGGTCGAGCACGGTCCGCTGGTAGGCAATCTGGGCGCCATAGCGTTCGCACAGCTCGCGGCAGATGTAGAGGCCCAGCCCGCTGGACCTGCTCTCGGACGAGAAGAAGGGCTCGAACAGGTGGCGCAGCACGGCCGCTTCCAGCGGCCCGCCGTCGCTCCAGACCGACAGGCGGATGCGCTCTGCGCCACTGGGCTGGGTGATGACGCGGATCGAGGAGGCTTGGCCGCTGGCGTGCTTGAGGGCATTGTCCAGCAGGTTGATCATCAGGCGGCGCAGGTGCTCCGGATCGAAGCGGACCAGGGCCTGTGGCGCATGGGTGTGGACACCCAGCTTGCCCTTGGCCTGGTTCTGGCGCACCCACTCCCGGGTGATCAGCCGGACATGGTCGTCCAGGGGGATGGCGGGCAGGTTGCCCTCGATCTGGCTGGGCTGGGCCCTGGCCACGTTCAGGATGTCGTCGACGATGCGGGAAAGCCGCTGGGCGTTCTGCGCGATCATGTGGGTCAGGCGCTTCTGACCTGGCGTCTGGACTTCCTCGTCCAGCAGGGCGTTGGCCTGGGTGATGGCGGACAGGGGGTTGCGGATCTCGTGGGCGACAGCGGCCGACATGCGACCCATGGAAGCCAGCTTCTCGGTGCGAACCCGCGCCTCCAGTTCGCGCAGGTCTTCCAGGAACAGCACACACAGGCCTTCCTTGCGGCCGTGGCGGGAGGTCAGATGGGTGCGGGCGAACAGGCGGTTCGTGGTCAGCTCGTCGACGTCGATGTCGATCTCCGACTCCATCGGCTGGCCGAGCAGGAAGGTTTCCTGAACCAGTTCGGCCAATCCGGTCCAGTTGTCGCGGGCCGACAGCAGCAACCGGGTGCTCTGCGGGTAGGTGCTGCCCATCAGCATGGTCTGGGCTGCCGGGTTGGCGTTGCGGACCACGCCGTGCGGGTCGACCACCAGGACCCCCTCGCTCAGGCTTTCGATGATCAGTTCGTTGACCTGGGCCTGGGCGCGGGCCGCGTCCCGGTTGCTGATGGCCACCGCCTCCTCGCGGGCCAGGCGCAGTGCCAGCTGGTTGGCCAGCACCGCCACGATGAAGAAGCCCGTGGCGGCCAGTCCGCCCTGAAGCAGCCGGGCTGTGGAAACCTCGCTGAACAAAGGCGCGCTCAGGGCGGCTTCGCCCAGCAGGTAGAGCGTGACCGCCGATGCGGTGGCCAGCCCCAGCGTCAGGGGACCGAGGATGGAAGCCAGCAGCACCGGCAGGGCGAACAGCGGCAGGTAGTTGAAGCCGCCCTTCTGGAAGTACTGCAGCAGGGCGAAGACGAGCACGTCGATGCCGATCGTGAGCAGCCATTGCACCCGGAGCCGGCGGCTGGGCTCGACCGGCCTGAGCCACAGCAGGGCCGCAAGCGCCGCGCTGACGTGCAGGGCACACACCAGCACCAGCCAGTCGGGGCCACCGGTGCCCGAGACGAGCAGATAGACCTGCAGCGCCAGCAGCACGGTGGCGATGAGCACGCGGGCCTGCATGAAGGTGCGCCACAGGCGGTCCAGGGCGCGCTGGCGGTTTTCCCGGCCATGACTGTCCTGGCCCTCGAAAACCGAGAACCAGGAGGGCGCGAACTGGGATGTGCTCTCGCGGGGCATGGCCGGGGAACGTCTCGTTGGCGAATCAGTCGCCCTGCAGGCGCCGGTGCTCTTCGCAGCAGTAATGTCCGCGCCGGCCCACCAGCGCCTCGCCTTCGGGCAGGTGCATGCCGCAGTGGCGGCATTCCACCATCGCCACCGGCGGCAGGGGGCCGGATGGAGGTGGTGGCGCCGCCGGCGGGGGCGTGTCGCGGGGAATGCGGTTGTTGCGCCAGACCCAGAATGCGACCAGCACGACCAGCAGGACCAGCAGGTATTTCATGAAGGTCATCTTCAGGTACGTTGCAGCACGACCTCGATCACGAAGCGCGAGCCCACATAACCCAGCAACAGGAAACCGGCCGCCAGGTACAGCATGCGCACGGCGATGCGCCCGCGCCAGCCCAGGCGCCAGCGACCCCACAGCAGCACGCCGGTCGTGGCCCAGGACAGCACGGAAAAAACGGTCTTGTGGTCCCACACCCAGGCCTGGCGGAACGCTTCGGCAAAGAGGGCGCCGGCAACGAGTGTGGCGGTCAGCAGGGCAAAGCCTGCCCCGACGAAGCGGAAGGTCAGGCGCTCGAGCATCAGCAGGGGCATGCTCGTCTCGCTGGCCGCTCCCGTGCGCATCGCTCTCTCGGCGCGCTGCATGAGCATGGCATGCACCACCGCGGCGCCGATCAGGCCATACGAGGCGATGCCCAGTGCCCAGTGCAGCGGCAGCCAGGGCGAGCGCAGGGCTGGGTAGGGTGTGCCGGGAAAAAGCAGGGCCATGAGCACGGCCAGAGCCCCGAGGGCGGCCAGCGGCCAGCGGGCTTGCAACTGGGGATAGAGTCGGCTCTCCACCAGGTAGACGGTCAGCAGCAGCCAGGCGGTGATGGACAGTGCCGGCGCAAAGCCGAACCGCACCGGGTCACCGAGCAGCCCGTGGGCCACGGTCAGGAGGTGCAGCAGCCAGGCCACGCCGAGGACCACCCGCACCTGCAGCGCGGTCATGCGGCGGTGGGCCCAGGCCAGGGCGGCATAGGACAGCGCCGCCACCGAGGACAGAACGGCAGCGTACGGGTTGGCGACCAGGGCGGCCAGCAGGTTCATCCGGCACCGCCACCGTCCAGGCAGTCGGCAGCCGGCCCAAGTAAAATCTCCATCTGCACAGTTTAAGCCAAGCGCCGTCTGCGAACCTGTTCCGGCGCGGCCCTTCCGGTGGCCGGGGCTGGCCACCGGTCGACCGTGTGACGCCGCCGGCCCCTTCAGATTCAGGCATCCCACATGGCATCAGCACTCTCCGAACGCCTTTCACGCATCGTCAAGACGATGCGGGGCCAGGCCCGCATCACCGAGGACAACGTGGCCGAGATGCTGCGCGAGGTGCGCATGGCCCTGCTGGAGGCCGACGTGGCCCTGCCGGTGGTGCGCGACTTCATTGCCCGTGTCAAGGAAAAGGCGCTCGGACAGGATGTGGTGGGCTCACTGACGCCGGGACAGGCCCTGGTGGGCATCGTCAACAGGGAACTGGCCGCCACCATGGGCGAGGGCGTGGCCGACATCAACCTGGCCGCCCAGCCGCCCGCCGTGATCCTGATGGCGGGCCTGCAGGGCGCGGGCAAGACCACCACCACCGCCAAGCTGGCCAAACACCTGATCGAAAAGCGCAAGAAGAAGGTGCTGACCGTCTCCGGTGACGTCTACCGCCCGGCGGCCATCGAACAGCTCAGGACGGTGACCGCGCAGGCCGGGGCCGAGTGGTTTCCAAGCACGCCCGACCAGAAGCCGCTGGACATCGCGCGCGCGGCGCTCGATCACGCGCGCAAGCACTTCTTCGATGTGCTGCTGGTCGACACGGCCGGCCGCCTGGCCATCGACGAGGTGCTGATGCGCGAGATCCAGGAGCTGCACGCGGCCGTCCATCCGGTCGAGACGCTGTTCGTGGTCGACGCCATGCAGGGACAGGATGCGGTCAACACCGCCAGGGCGTTCAGGGAAGCGCTGCCGCTGACCGGCATCGTGCTGACCAAGACGGACGGTGACTCGCGCGGCGGTGCGGCCCTCTCGGTCCGGCAGGTCACCGGGGTGCCCATCAAGTTCGCCGGCGTCTCCGAGAAGATCGATGGCCTGGAGGTGTTCGATGCCGAGCGCCACGCCGGACGCATCCTGGGCATGGGCGACATCGTGGCCCTGGTCGAGCAGGTCACCGCCGGTGTCGACATGGCAGCGGCGCAGAAGCTGGCCGCCAAGGTCAAGAGCGGCGAGGGTTTCGACCTGAACGACTTTCTCGAGCAGATCCGCCAGATGAAGCAGATGGGCGGCCTGTCGAACCTGATGGACAAGCTGCCGGGCAACCTGGCCGCCAAGGCCAGCGAGGCCGACCTGACCCGTGCCGAGAAGGACATCAGGCGCAAGGAGGGCATCATCTGCAGCATGACGCCGGCCGAGCGCCGCAAGCCCGAGCTCATCAAGGCCACCCGCAAGCGCCGCATCGCCGCCGGCGCCGGCGTGCATGTGCAGGAAGTCAACCGCCTGCTCAAGGAATTCGAGCAGATGCAGGGCATGATGAAAAAGATGAAGGGTGGCGGGCTGATGAAGATGATGAAGCGCATGGGTGGCATGAAAGGCATGCCCAGGCTGCCCGGCATGGGTTGACCGAAGTCAACCCGGGTGCCGCCGTGCTGCCCGATACTGCGGCTCCATGTTGACGAGCATCGAAGCCGCGCTCTGCCTGCTGGCCCTGCTGGTGTCGCTGTCCCTGCGCCCCTGGCGCATGCTGTCCGGACCCCTGCTCACGCCAGCGCTGGCGGCGCTGGCCCTGCTGCCCTGGATGTGGCTGATGCCGCAGAAAATGCCCCAGGGTCTTCAGGTGCAGCTCTCGGGTGCCTGCCTGCTGGTGCTGATGCTGGGCTGGCCACTGGCCATGCCTGTGCTGCTGGGCGTGGCCTGCGTGGTGTGGCTTGCGGGGACGCAGTCCCTGGAGGCGGTGGTCTCGCAGTTGCTCTGGGTCGGCATCGTGCCGGGCAGCCTGGCTCTGGGCATCGGCGCCGCGCTGCGGCGCTGGTTGCCGCCCAACCTGTTCATCTACACCCTGGGGCGCGCCTTTCTGGGGACGGTCGTCGCGGTGTTCGCCGCCGGCGTCCTGCGGGAGCTGCTCTACCGGTTCGCCGGCGGCGTGGCACTGGAGCAGGCCCTGGTGGCCCGCTGGCTCATGGCCTGGGGAGACGCCTTTCTCACGGGACTGTTCGCCGCCGTGTTCGTGGCCTATGTGCCCCGGTGGCTGGCGACCTGGTCCGACGCTCGCTACCTGCGCAAGGAGTGAGGCGCCAACCAGCCGTTTGCCGCCGGTCAGCCAGCCTGCATCAGGCCGCGGTGCGCGAGCAGCACGCTGGCATGCCGCCAGGCCTTGCGCAGCACGGCAGGCGACCATGACTCCTCGGGGACGAGCAGCCAGCCTTGCGCCCTGGCCCATCGGCCCAGGCCGTCGTGGCCCGTCACCACGGTGGTGAAGGCGGCAAGGGCCAGCGGCAGCGTGACCGGCAGCAGCCAGGGCAGAAGGTCCGGGTGGGTCAGCGCCAGGGTGCCCATGAACACCACCGCAGCCAGCTGTATCGGCCCCATGCGGCTGGCGGCTGCGTGCCATGGCACGCCGGCGGACTCCCTGGGCGGCGATTTCCACTCGATCTTCATCCCGGTCAGTGCCACCCAGACGAACACCGAATGGGCCACCATCCGCACAGGAGCCTGCAGCAGCGCGACGGCGCTCTCCAGCAGCGCACTGCCGAGCAGGCGCCAGGCGCCGCCGAAGCTGCGTTGCTGCCCCTTGATGAGAACGGCGCAGACGCCGAGCACCCGCGGCAGGAACAGCAGCGTCAGTGTCACCAGCCACAGTCCCACGCTCGCGCCGGCCAGGGGCGAGGCGCCCGCCGGCTGACCCGGCCCCATCAGCAGCAGGGCCAGTCCGATCGTCATGAAGCCCAGCCAAAGCGGCGCCGACAGGTAGGACATGGCACCCACGGCCAGCATGGCGCGGTGCATGCCGTGCAGGCCGGGCTCGGCAATGAGCCGCGCGTTCTGCAGGTTGCCCTGGCACCAGCGCCGGTCGCGCTGCAGTTCCGAGAGGAGGTCGGGGGGCTGCTGCTCGAAGCTGCCGCCCACATCGGCCACCAGCCACACCTCGTATCCGGCCCGGCGCATCAGGGCCGCCTCGACGAAGTCGTGTGAGAGGATGCCGCCGGACAGGCCGCCGCGCCCGGACAGCGGAGCCAGGGCGCAATGACGCATGAAGGGTTCGACGCGGATGATGGCGTTGTGACCCCAGTAGTGGGACTCACCGAGTTGCCAGAACTGCATGCCCAGGGTGAACAGGCGCCCGGTCACGCGGGCGGCGAACTGCTGGGTGCGCGCGTGCAGGGTCGGGTGGCCGATCGACTGCGTCGCGGTCTGGATGATGCCGGCCCGGGGGTGGGCTTCCATCAGCTTGGCCAGCGTGACCAGGGACTTGCCGCTCATCACGCTGTCCGCGTCCAGCACCACCATGTAGCGGTAGAGCCGTCCCCAGCGGCGGCAGAAATCGGCCACGTTGCCGGCCTTGCGGTGGCTGCGGCGCCGGCGCAGGCGGTAATACACCTGCACCGAGGGCTCGCCCGTCTCCGAGGCCATGGCCGCCCGCAGATCTTCCCAGGCCTGGCGCTCGGCAGCGATGATCCCGGGCTCGCGGCTGTCCGACAGGACGAACACGTCGAACTGGCGGCCATGCCCGGTGCCGGCCAGCGATTCGCAGGTCGCCCGCAGGCCCGCGAACACGGTCGTCACATCCTCGTTGCAGATGGGCATGACGATGGCCGTGCGGACGTCATCGGCCAGTGGCTGGCCGCGCACCTGCGAGGCGGACAGGCTGTGCGGGTCACCGCGCAGCAGCACCCAGGCGCCCATGAGCGCCGTCACGAACCCGGTCGCCACCCAGGTGGTCAGCACGACGAACAGCACGGCATGCGCCAGCTGAAGCCAGCCGGGGCCTGCGGCCGGCTGGAGCGTGGTGAACAGGGTGGCAGCCAGCAGCGTGATGGTCAGGGTCAGCGTCAGGAAGGTCAGGCGACGCCGGCGCGCTGCGTGCTCCCAGCCCGGCCCGACGTTCTGCGGGGCCGCGTGCACGCGCGGCGGCAGCTGGCGCGCGAGGCAGCCAAGGGCGGCCGAACCCAGGCCGCTCCAGAACCCTTGCCACGGTCGCGGCGGCATGGAGCCACGCAGCAGGGGCGGGGCCGTCACCGAGTTGGGGTGGCGCTGCTCGCGCAGGGACGGTCGGGTGGTGGCGCTCAGTCGGGCAGGATGACGTGCGTCCATGTTTCGCTCAGTGTGTGGTGGTCCAGTTGCAGAAAGGCCCTGACCTCGACCGGTCGGGCCGG
>SBFS01000294.1 GCA_006227825.1 Burkholderiales bacterium
TGCCTGCGCAACATCCACCGCATCGCCGAGATCCGGCTGAACGACAAGTTCGGCTTCGAGCCGGTGGACGGCCAGCGCGTGTGGGACTGGCAGGAAACACTGGCCCGGCACAGCGACCCCGGTTTTGCCGAGCAGGGCCAGCTCACGGTCACCTACCTGACGGATGCGCACCGCGCCTGTGCACGGCTCATCAGCGACTGGATGCAGGACTGCGGCTTCGACGAGGTCGGCATCGACGCGGTCGGCAACGTGGTCGGACGCTATCACCCGGCGACCGAGGGAGAAGGTTTCGCCGCCGGACAGCCCCAGGGCGAAACGCGCCCCCCTGGGGGGCAGCGACCCGCCCCGTGCAGGAGCGCGGGGGCCAGGTACCTCATGACGGGAAGCCACTACGACACGGTGCGCAACGGCGGCAAGTACGACGGGCGTCTGGGCATCTTCGTGCCCATGGCCTGCGTGCGAAAGCTCCATGAGGCAGGCCGTCGCCTGCCCTTCGGCATCGAGGTGGTGGCCTTTGCCGAAGAGGAAGGCCAGCGCTACAAGGCCACCTTCCTCGGCTCTGGCGCGCTCACAGGCCATTTCGACCCGGCATGGCTGGACCAGAAGGATGCCGGGGGCATCACCATGCGCGAGGCCATGATGCTAGCCGGTCTGCGCATCGAGGACATTGCGAAGCTGCGGCGCGACCCCGCGCAATACCTGGGATTCGTCGAGGTGCACATCGAGCAGGGGCCGGTGCTCAACGAGCTGAACCTGCCGCTGGGCATTGTCACCAGCATCAACGGCAGCGTGCGCCATGTGGGCGAGGTCATCGGCATGGCCAGCCACGCCGGCACCACGCCCATGGACCGCCGGCGCGACGCGGCCTGCGCGGTGGCAGAGCTGATCCTCCATGCAGAACAGCGGGCCGCGCAAGACGGCGACTCGGTTGCCACCGTCGGCATGCTGCAGGTGCCGGGCGGCTCGGTCAACGTGGTGCCCGGCCGCTGCCAGTTCAGCCTGGACCTGCGTGCGCCCACCGATGCCCGGCGCGACGCCCTGGTCGCCGACGTGCTGGCCAGGCTGGAAGAGATCTGCGCGCGCCGCGGACTGCACCACACACTTGAGGAGACCATGCGCGCCGCCGCCGCGCCGAGCGACCCCCAATGGCAGCTGCGCTGGGAGCGGGCCGTCCAGGCGCTGGGCGTGCCGCTTCACCGCATGCCCAGCGGAGCCGGCCACGACGCGATGAAGCTGCACGAGATCATGCCGCAGGCCATGCTGTTCGTGCGCGGCGAGAACAGCGGCATCAGCCACAACCCGCTGGAGTCGACCACCGCCGACGACATGGACCTGGCCGTGCGGGCCTTCGACCACGTCCTGCAACAACTGGCCACCGAAACGACATGACCACACCACAGCAGCAACTCGACGCCTGGATCGACGCCCACTTCGACGAGGAGGTGCGTTTTCTCCAGGAACTCGTTCGCGTACCCACCGACACGCCCCCCGGCAACAACGCTCCGCACGCCGAGCGCACCGCCGGGCTGCTGGAGGCCATGGGCCTGCAGGCCGAGAAACATGCGGTGCCCGAGGCCGCGGTGAAGGCCGCCGGACTCCAGAGCATCACCAACCTCATCGTGCGCCGGCGCTACGGTGAGGGCGGCCGGACGATCGCGCTCAACGCCCACGGTGACGTGGTGCCGCCCGGGGAGGGCTGGACCCACGACCCCTACGGTGGCGAGATCGAGGACGGGAGGCTCTACGGCCGGGCGGCGGCCGTCAGCAAGAGCGACATCGCCAGCTTCACCTTTGCCATCCGGGCGCTGGAGTCGCTGGGCGCGCCGCTCAAGGGCGGCGTGGAGCTGCACGTGACCTACGACGAGGAGTTCGGTGGCGAGGTCGGTCCGGGCTGGTTGCTGGACCGGGGCCTGAGCAGGCCGGACCTGATGATCGCGGCCGGCTTCAGCTACCAGGTGGTGGTGGCGCACAACGGCTGCCTGCAGATGGAGGTGACGGTCCACGGCGACATGGCCCACGCGGCCATTCCGGACAGCGGCACCGACGCGCTGCAGGCGGCCACCCACATCCTTGAGGCGCTCTACCGGCTCAACGCCGACTACCTGAAGATCACTTCGCAGGTGGAAGGCATCACCCACCCCTACCTGAACGTCGGCCTGATCCAGGGTGGCACCAACACCAACGTCATTCCGGGCAAGGTGGTGCTCAGGCTGGACCGCCGCATGATCCCGGAGGAAGATCCTGCCGAGGTGGAGGCGGGTCTGCGCCGCACCATCGAGGAGGCAGCCGCCCGCTTCGATCCGCCGCGCGGCGGGAAAGACATCCGGGTCGAGATCCGGCGCATCCTCCTGGCCCGCGCCATGAAGCCGCTGCCAGGCAACGCGCCGCTGGTGCAGGCGATCCAGCGGCACGGCCAGGAGATCTTCGGCGAACCGATCCCCGCGGTGGGCACACCGCTGTACACCGATGTCCGCCTCTACGTCGAGCGGGGCATCCCCGGCGTGATCTACGGCGCCGGGCCGCGCACGGTGCGCGAGTCCAATGCCAAGCGCGCCGACGAGCACCTGGTGCTGGAAGACCTCAGGCGCGCCACCAAGGTGGTCGCCAGAAGCCTGCTGGACCTGCTGGGCTGAGACCCCCGGGCCGCACCACCGAGCAGGCCCTGCACGCGCCTGCCGACGTGTCACAATGACCGCCCGCCCCGACGGGCGGCCCCGGATCCAGGAGACAGCATGACCCCCGCCGAACAAGCCCTGCGCGACGCCGCCCTCGAATACCACCGTTCGCCCGGCAAGGGCAAGGTGGCCGTCACACCCACCAAGCCGCTGTCCAACCAGCGCGACCTGTCGCTGGCCTATTCGCCAGGCGTCGCCTACCCCTGCCTGGCCATCCAGGCCGACCCGACCCTGGCCGCCGAGTACACCAGCCGGGGCAACCTGGTGGGCGTGATCACCAACGGCACGGCCGTGCTGGGCCTGGGCGACATCGGCCCGCTGGCCGGCAAGCCGGTGATGGAGGGCAAGGGCTGCCTGTTCAAGAAGTTCGCCGGCATCGACGTGTTCGACATCGAACTGGCCGAGCGCGATCCGGACAAGCTGGTCGACATCATCGCCGCCCTCGAACCGACGCTCGGGGGCATCAACCTGGAGGACATCAAGGCGCCCGAGTGCTTCTACATCGAGCAGAAGCTGCGCGAGCGCATGAACATCCCGGTGTTCCATGACGACCAGCACGGCACCGCCATCATCTCCAGCGCCGCCCTGCTCAACGGGCTGGAGCTGGTGGGCAAGGACATCGGCCAGGTCAAGGTGGCGGTCTCGGGCGCGGGGGCGGCCGCGATCGCCTGTCTGGACGTGATGGTCGGCCTGGGCGTCGAGCCGAAGAACATCCTGGTGTGCGACTCCAAGGGCGTGATTCACAGCGAGCGGGAGGACGCGAAGGCCGGCCGGCTCGATGCCTCCAAGCGGCGCTACTGCCAGACCACCGATGCCCGCACGCTGGCCGATGCGGTCAGCGGCGCCGACGTCTTCCTGGGCTGTTCGGCGCCGGGTGTGCTGACCGTCGAGATGGTCAGGACCATGGCCGGCAAGCCCATCATCCTGGCGCTGGCCAACCCCGAGCCGGAGATCCGGCCCGAACTGGCCAAGGCGGCCCGGCCCGATTGCATCATCGCCACCGGCCGCTCGGACTACCCGAACCAGGTCAACAACGTCCTGTGCTTTCCGTACATCTTCCGGGGCGCGCTCGACTGCGGCGCGACCAAGATCACCGAGGAGATGAAGCTGGCCTGCGTGCGCCAGATCGCCGACCTGGCCAAGAGCGAGATCAGCGACGAGGTGGCGTCGGCCTACGCCGGCCAGGAACTGGCTTTCGGACCCGATTACCTGATTCCCAAACCCTTCGACACCCGCCTGATCCTCAAGATCGCGCCGGCGGTGGCGCAGGCGGCGGCCGACTCGGGCGTGGCCACGCGTCCGATCGGCGACATGGCCGCCTACCGTGAGTCGCTCTCGCGCTTCACCACGCAGACCGGCATCCTGATGCGCCCCATCTTCAATGCCGCGAAGGCGATCGCGCCCGACAGGAAGCGTGTGGCCTACGCCGACGGCGAGGACGAGCGGGCGCTGCGCGCCGCGCAGATGGCGATCGATGATGGCATCGCCACACCGATCCTGATCGGCCGCCCGGCCGTGATCAATGCCCGCATCGCAAAGGCCGGCCTTCGCATCCGCCTGGGCATCGATGTCGAGAACGTCAACCCTGAGGACGACCCGCGATTCCGCCAGTACTGGGAGCACTACCACGCGCTGATGAAGCGCAACGGGGCCACCCCCGAAGTGGCCAAGGCGGCGGTGCGGCGCTCCAACACGATCATCGGTTCGCTGATGGTCTCGCTGGGCGATGCAGATGGCCTCATCTGCGGACTGGTCGGCACCTACAACACGCACCTGGAGCGCATCGACAGCATCCTGGGCAAGCAGGCCGGGGTCCGCAACTACGCGGCGGTCAACGCCCTGATGACCAACCAGGGCCCCCTGTTCATCACCGACACCTACGTCAACGAGGATCCCGACGCCGAGCAACTGGCCGAGATCGCCTGGATGGCGGCCCAGCAGGTGCAGCGCTTCGGCATCCCGCCCAAGGTGGCCTTCCTCTCGCACTCGAGCTTCGGCTCATCCAAGCGCGCCTCGGCGCGCAAGATGCGGGCCGCCCGCGACATCTTCGTCGAGCGCCACCCCGAGATCGAGTGCGACGGCGAGCTGCATGGCGATGCCGCACTGCAACCCGAGATCCGCAGCGCCTACCTGACCGACTCCACCCTGAGCGGTGCGGCCAACCTGCTGGTCTGCCCCAACCTGGACTCGGCCAACATCCTCTACAACGTGCTCAAGACCACGACCAGCGGTGGCGTGACGGTGGGGCCGGTGCTCATGGGTGTCCACGGCACCGCCCATATCCTGACGCCGGCCGCCACCGTGCGGCGCGTCCTCAACATGACGGCACTCGCGGCTGCCAGCGCCTGGCGGGTCGGCTGAGCCCCGGGGGTGCACCTGAACCAGGGCACGGGGACGGCACAGCCCCTGGATAGCGTGCCGCCGCAAAGCACCCTTTCGGTGCACCTCATGGCCCGACCGCACCATTACGGGAAAGCCATGATGACAACCGGAGAGCCGCCCGGGATAATTTGTATACACATTCTGTGTTCACTGTGAGCGGTGGCTCGACCCGGCTGCAAGACCAAGGTGGCATCTTTATTGCTGGCGGTCCCTGCGTCCCCGCGGTGATCCCTCGTCGCCATCCTTCTTGTCTGACCCAGGAGCCCTCATGAACAAGCGTCGCTTTCTCCAGACCACCACCGCACTGGCAGCACTGGCCGCCTTCGGCACGGCCCAGGCCCAGACGGCCATCAAGTTCCAGCTGGACTGGCGCTTCGAGGGCCCTGCGGCCCTGTTCCTGCTGCCGGCAGCCAAGGGCTACTTCCGCGATGCCGGGCTCAATGTGACGATCGACTCGGGCAACGGCTCGGGCGGCACGGTCACCCGCGTGGCCTCGGGCACCTACGACATGGGCTTTGCCGACATGGCCGCCCTGATGGAGTTCCACGCGAACAACCCCGACGCCCCGAACAAGCCGGTGGCCGTCATGATGGTCTACAACAACACGCCGGCGGCCGTGCTGGCCCTGAAGAAGAGCGGCATCACCAAACCGGCGGACCTCAGCGGCAGGAAACTGGGCGCACCGGTGTTCGATGCCGGCCGCAAGGCCTTCCCGATCTTCGAGAAGGCCAACAACGTGAGCAACGTGACCTGGACCTCGATGGACCCGCCGCTGCGCGAGACCATGCTGGTGCGCGGCGACATCGACGCCATCACCGGCTTCTCGTTCACCTCGCTGCTCAACCTGGAAGCCCGCGGCGTCAAGCCGCAAGACGTGGTCGTCATGCCCTATGCCGACCATGGCGTGAAGCTGTACGGCAATGCCATCATCGCCAGTCCGAAGCTCATCCAGGAGAACCCGGAGGCCATCAGGGCATTCCTGAAGGCCTTTGCCAAAGGAGCCAAGGAAGTGATGGCCAACCCGGCGGCCGGCATCGAGACGGTCAAGGCGCGCGACGGCATCATCAACGTGGCGCTTGAGACGCGCCGCCTGCAGCTGGCGATCAACTCGGTGGTGGCCAGCCCCGACGCCCGCCGCGAAGGCTTCGGCCAGGTCAACCCGGGGCGCCTGGCCCTGATGGCCTCGCAGGTGTCGGACGCCTTCGGCACCAAGACGCGGATCAACCCGAACGCGGTCTGGAACGGCTCCATGCTGCCCGCCGCGGCCGATCTGAACGTGTTGCCGGCCGCACGCTGACCGGCCCATGCAACCGGCCGGGCTGCCGAGCGGCCCGGCCCCACAGGACCCACCATGCAAGCTGACACCGCCTCCGGTGAGCCGGCCTTCGTCGACTTCGACCAGGTCTGGCTGGCCTACAACGACGACCTGCTGGCCAAGAACATCTTCGCCGTGGAGGACATCAACCTGAAGGTGCGCCAGGGCGAGTTCATCGCCATTGTCGGTCCGTCGGGCTGCGGCAAGTCGACCTTCATGAAGCTGACCACCGGCCTGAAGATGCCGAGCATGGGCAGGATCACCATCGACGGCCAGCCGGTGACCGGGCCGCTGAAGATCTCGGGCATGGCCTTCCAGGCGCCGTCGCTGCTGCCCTGGCGCACCACGCTGGACAACGTGCTGCTGCCGCTGGAGATCGTCGAGCCTTTCCGCAGCCAGTTCAAGGACCGGCGCAAGGAGTTCGAGGACCGCGCCAGGCGCCTGCTGGCCAGCGTGGGCCTGGGCGGCATGGAATCCAAGTTCCCGTGGGAGCTCTCCGGCGGCATGCAGCAACGCGCCAGCATCTGCCGGGCGCTCATCCACGAGCCCAAGATGCTGCTGCTGGACGAACCTTTCGGCGCGCTCGATGCCTTCACGCGCGAGGAACTGTGGTGCACCCTGCGCGACCTGTGGGAGGCGCAGCGCTTCAATGTCATCCTGGTCACGCACGACCTGCGCGAGTCGGTGTTCCTGGCCGACACGGTGTACTGCATGAGCCGCAGCCCGGGCCGCTTTGTCGTCCGGCGCGAGATTCCGATCCCGCGCACACGCGACCTGGAGGTGACCTACGCCCCCGAGTTCACCGACATCGTGCACGAACTGCGCGGCCACATCGGCGCCATGCGCAAGGCCGGCGCGGTCATCAACCAGTGAGCACCCCGCCATGAAACAGAAGCAACTCGAACGCTGGTCGCCGCTGCTGCTGCTGGTGGCCATCGTCGTCATCTGGGAAGTCATCACCCGCGGCTTCGGCGTCTCGGAGTTCATCTTCCCCAGCCCCTCGCGCATCTGGGAGCAGACGCTGGAGCACAAGACCACCATCCTGGGCCACGCCTGGCGCACCTACTGGGTG
Organism: Burkholderiales bacterium; assembly: GCA_006227825.1. Classification (GTDB taxonomy): domain Bacteria; phylum Pseudomonadota; class Gammaproteobacteria; order Burkholderiales; family Burkholderiaceae_C; genus Hydrogenophaga. Next base: position 7,445 of record SBFS01000294.1, read on the forward strand.
ACGATGGCGGGCTTTGGCATCGCCATCGTGGTCGGGGTCCTGCTGGGCTTCCTGATCGGTTCCTCGCGCCTGGCCTATGCGGCCATCTATCCGCTGATGACCGCCTTCAACGCCCTGCCCAAGGCCGCCTTCGTGCCCATCCTGGTGGTCTGGTTCGGCATCGGCATCGGGCCTGCCATCCTGACGGCCTTCCTGATCAGCTTCTTCCCGATCATGGTCAACATCGCCACCGGACTGGCGACGCTGGAGCCCGAGCTCGAGGACGTGCTGCGGGTTCTGGGCGCAAGGCGCTGGGACGTCCTGACCAAGGTGGGACTGCCGCGTTCCATGCCCTATTTCTTCGGATCGCTCAAGGTCGCGATCACGCTGGCCTTCGTCGGCACCACAGTCTCGGAGATGACCGCCTCCAACGAGGGCATCGGTTACCTGCTGATCTCGGCCGGCAGCTCGATGCAGATGGGACTGGCCTTCTCGGGCCTGCTGGTGGTGGGCATCATGGCCATGATCATGTACGAGCTGTTCAGCTGGATCGAGAAGCACACCACGGGCTGGGCCCACCGGGGGTCCCAGGCTTGACCGAAGACCAGATCACCCGCCACCTGCGCCGGGCCAACGAAGTGGCATTGCGGGCCATGGCGATGGGGCGCCATCCCTTCGGCGCCCTGCTGGTCGGGCCTGACGACGAGACGGTGCTGGCCGAGCAGGGCAACATCGACACGGTCAACCATGCCGAGGCCACGCTGGCCCGCACGGCCGCCGGCAACTGGCCGGGCCAGTACCTGGCACGCTGCACCCTGGTCACCACCTTCGAGCCCTGCGCCATGTGCACCGGCACCGCCTACTGGGCCAACATCGGACGCATCGTCTACGGTGCCAGCGAGGAAGCCCTGCTGGCCCTGACGGGCAACCACGCCGAGAACCCCACCCTGTCGCTGCCCTGCCGCGAGGTCATCGCGCGCGGGCAGAAGCCGGTCGAGGTGATCGGCCCCGTCCCGGCCCTGGAGGCCGAGATGGTGGCGCCGCACCGCGACTTCTGGTCGCGGCGCTGACACGGACCCTGCGGCCGCAACGGGTCCCCACGCATGCCCTGGCACGCCTCGCTCAAGCTCGACTACCGGCGGGACGACGACGGCCGCTGCCGCGTCACCCATCACCACGAGGGTCCGCTCAGGGTGCTGCGCAGCCTCTACCCCGAAGGGCCCGGGGTCTGCCACAACGTGGTCATCCATCCGCCCGGCGGCATCGTCGGCGGCGACCGTCTGGACATCTCGGTCGCGCTGCGCGCCCGCGCCCATGCCCTGCTGAGCACACCCGGTGCCACGCGTTTCTATGACGGGGACGGC
>SBFS01000293.1 GCA_006227825.1 Burkholderiales bacterium
GCTGAGCTTGGTGACGTCCGTGATGGTCGCGCAGATGTTGGGGTCCTGGCCCACGGGCACCACGGCCGGACGCTCCTCGGTGGCCGGGCGGATGAGGTCGGCCATGCGGTAGGCCACCAGGCCGAAGCTGTCGTAGCTGAAGTAGGCCATGTCCTGCACGATGTGCACGTCCACGCTTTTGCCGTCGGCCGAGCCGAAGGCGTTGTCGTCGTCGGCCTTGAGCGGCTCGAAGGTCTTGATGAGCTGGGGGCGCTGCAGGTCGGCGGCGTTGCCGCTGGCCAGGAACGCGGTCATCTCCACCACCGAGATGCCGTAGGCACCGGCTGCCACCACGGCATAGGTCCGGCCCGTGGCCTCGTTGGTCCACAGCTTGACGGATGCAGCCCGACCCACAGGCGGTTTGCCGCTGGAGGTGGTGTCCGAGTCGCCGATGTTGGCGACCACGCTGGCATCCGTGCCCGCCTCGGCGGTGATGTCGTAGACCGTCAGCCCGTTGTCGCCGTCGGCCACGATGGCGTACCGGCCGTGGAAGGCCACGCCGTAGGCGTGGTCCTGTCCGGTCACGGACGCCAGTCCCACGCTGCCCGCCTCGGTGTTGTGCTCGTAAATGCCGCCGCGGGCGTTGAGCAGGGCCGGTGCGCCCTCAGCCGCCGAGCCCCCGGTGACCGCCGACACGTCGATGCGCCGCATGCCCAGGCTCTGGCTCATGACGTAGGCGTGGTCCGGGTTGCTGCCGAAACCCACCTTGAACGCGTGCGGCGTCGGCAGCACGTCGGGCAGGGCCGGGTCCGGGTACTCGCTCTGCAGCGTGTTGGCCACCAGGTGCAGGTCGTCGATCGGGGTCAGGCCGTCGGCGATGCGCCACACGCTGACACCGTGCGGCCCGTCGGCCAGGTAGAGGAAGTTGCCCGACACGGTGACACCCTCGGCATGCCCGATCGCCATGGGCTGCGTGGCAGATCCGTCGCCCGCGGCGCCGACTTCGTCCGTACTCACCAGGTTCACCGGCACGGTGAAACGCTCGGAAACGGAGCCGACGGTGCCCGTCAGCCGGGCGATGTCCACAAAACTCACGCCGCCCGCCCCGGAGGACTCCACCAGATCCACCTGTCCGGGTGCGCCGACATCGCGCGAGGGCAGGAGGAACAGTGCGCCGCCGTGGCCGTTGATTTCGCCGCTGACCAGCTGGACCGGTGCGTCGTAATTGCCGTTGGCATCACCCACGAGGAAGGCTGGCATGGACTCGTCGCCCACGGGCACCGGTGTCATGTCGTAGGACGTCACGTACTCGTAGTCGGGCCAGAAGACGCGGCTGTCCGTGTCGTTGTCGTGGCTGCCCTGGCGCCATTGCAGGCCCGGGTCCTCTGCTCCGCTGACCACGACGAGCCCCGCGAAGTGGTCGGTGTAGAAGGCGCGCAGCCGGCCGGCGCCTGCATCGGTGTCTTCCACCACGCGCACGTCCATCACGCCGGCTTCCTTGAGCATGCCGGAACCGGAGTGGGAGAGGATGCCTCTTCGGCTGACGTTGACCGGCGGCTCGTCCGGTCCGTGGGCCGGGGCCGCCGGCACGTAGCCGGCGTAGGTCACGGCGCCCGGGTCGGTCACGTCCACCGCCACCAGCCCACCCAGCGAGTAGGCGATGTAGGCCAGGGTCCTGCCGCCCACATCGACGATGTCGAGCTCGCGGGCGTTGTAGTAGTACTTGCCGTAGCGGTCGAACTCGGCCCAGGGGTAGAAGATGCGGTCGTTCTTGTTGCCCAGCTCTTCGGCGGCCTGCAGGTAGGTGGGCATGCCATCGGCATCCACCCCACCGGCCACCACGCCGGCGGCGAGGCTGCCGTCCGGGCAACTGATCTTGCGCCGCGGATACCCGAACCAGTCTTCCTGCGCAGGGTTGGTGCAGTCGGCGTACAGGTTGTAGGCGCCCAGGCGCGCAGCGCCCAGGTCGGCGGGGTCGTAGATGCCGATGCCCAGAAAGCCCAGGGCCGCATAAAGCCTGGTGCCCGGGCCTGTGCCGTGCAGCTTGAGGCTCAGCGGACCGCCCCACGGGCTTTCGCCGGCGTATTTCAGTGTCCAGACGCCACTGTCGACCGGCAGCACGCCATCGGCGGTGGCGCCGATCAGGTTGGCCAGTCTGGTCTTCTGGATGCCGAAGGCCGTGTTGGCAATGAACAGATCGTCATCGGCGGCATCGGGGGTGCCGGCGGTGTCCATCACCAGCACATCGTTGACGGGTCCACCCGTGTGGCCGGTGGCGGGCGGCTCGGTGAACACCGTGCCTCCACCGTCCGAATAGGTGTACGCGGGGGTGTCGTAGCCGACCGTCATGGTGCGAACGAGAACCGGCGCGGACGGACTGGAAATGTCCACCACCCCGATGCCCTTGGCGCCCATGGACAGCAGGGCGTAGGCCCTTCCGCCATAGTTCGGAACCACGGCGATGCTGCGGATGTAGCCCGGCACGCTGATCTCGCTGACCGCGCCCTTGCTCATCGCCACCGGCGTGACCGCAAAGCGGTTGGCCATGCTGTAGAGGGTCCAGTCGGTGGTGCCGTCGTTGTGCAGGGCCACCGCGGTGGTGGCACCGCCGATCTGCACTGCGAGCGAATCGATGTTCGCTTCGATCAGACCCGAAGACACCGGCTGCGGATCGGAGCCTCCGCACCCGGTCAGCCAAAGCGCACCAGTGACGGCAACCGATGCACCGATGGCGCGAAGGGAAGCAGCGGAGCGGCCCATGTTTGTCTCCAGAAAGAAAGCAACCCGAAACACCTGCGGAGGAGAGCAGCCGCCCTCTCTCCGCAGGTGCCCTCGTTCACCGCCGGGGTGCTCCGGCGCGGCGCAGGCCCCAGCCCAGCAGGCCCAGGCCGGCGATCAGCGGCAGCACCGGGTCGACCGGCTGCTGGCCGGTGGCCATGGAGCAGCCACCACCGCCACCGCCCGACGGCGGGGTCACCGGATCCACCACATCGGTCACCGAGGCGCTGCGGTAGGCCGCGGCCGAGCCGGAGGTGTTCTCGGTGTTGAAGGTGCCGTAGACGCGGGTGCCGTCCGGACGGGCCACCAGTTGGGCTTCGAAGGCAAAGTCTTCGTCGTCGAACAGCGAGCC
>SBFS01000227.1 GCA_006227825.1 Burkholderiales bacterium
TTCTGGACCAAGGTCATGCGCGACCTGGGCCTGCTGAAGGTCGACGAGCCCTTCACCCGGCTGCTGACGCAGGGCATGGTGCTCAACCACATCTACTCGCGCCGCAACGAGAAGGGCGGCAAGGAGTATTTCTGGCCGCAGGATGTCGAGCATGTGCTCGATGAGGGCGGCAAGATCGTCGGCGCCCGGCTGAAGAACGCGGTGGGCGACCTGCCCGCGGGGACGGTCATCGACTACGAGGGCGTGGGCACCATGTCCAAGTCCAAGAACAACGGCGTCGATCCGCAGGACCTGATCGAGAAATACGGTGCCGACACCGCGCGCCTGTACACCATGTTCACCGCGCCGCCCGAGGCCACGCTGGAGTGGAACGACGCGGCGGTCGAGGGCAGCTACCGTTTCCTCAGGCGCGTCTGGGGCTTTGCCCACAAGCACGCGGATGCCCTGCGCTCGGCCACGGGCCGTGACCTGAGTCGGGCCAGTCTGCGCGCCGAGAGCAAGAAGCTGCGCCGCGAGATGTACCTGGTGCTCAGGCAGGTCAGTTACGACTACGAGCGCATGCAGTACAACACCGTGGTCTCGGGCTGCATGAAGCTGCTCAATGCGCTGGAGGACTTCGCCTTCGACGACAGTGATGGTGACAGCGCTGTGCGCTGCGAAGGTGTCTCTTTGCTGCTGCGCATGCTGTACCCGGCCTGCCCGCATATCGGGCACGCGCTGTGGACCGGTCTGGGTTTTGCCCAGGCCGTGGGCGACCTGCTGGATGCTCCGTGGCCGGTCGTCGACGAATCGGCGCTGGTGCAGGACGAGATCGAGCTGGTGCTGCAGGTCAACGGCAAGCTGCGCGGCAGCGTGACCGTGCCGGCCAGTGCCGACAAGGCCGCGATCGAAGCCGCGGCCCTGGCCAGCGAGGCCTTCCACAAGGCCGCCAACGGCGCCGCGCCGAAGAAGGTGGTGGTGGTGCCGGGTCGCCTGGTCAACGTGGTGGTCTAGACCGGAGACGCAGCAGCCATGTTGCCCCGAATCGTCCCGGGTTCGCGCCGCCTCCTGCTCGGTGCCGGTTTCCGGCTCGCGGCAGTGGCCCTGCTGTCGGGCTGCGGCTTCGCCTTGCGGGACACGCCCACGTTCGCTTTCCAGGTGATGCAGGTGACCGGCCTGGAAGGCGCCAATGTCACCCGTGCCCTGCGGCGATCGCTCGAATCGGCGGGTGTTCGCACCACGCCTGCCCCCGGGCCGGCACAGGGGCAGGCGCCCCAGGTGGTGCTGGTGGTTCTGACCGACCAGACCGAACGGGCGGTGGTGGGCCAGACGGCCGATGGCCGCGTTCGGGAGTTGCAGCTGCGCACGCGCTACCGTTTCCGGCTCGAAACGCCGTCGGGCCGGATACTGATCGCGGACAACGAACTGCTGGTGGAGCGGGACCTGAGCTACTCCGAGACCGAGGCCTTGTCGAAGGCGGCCGAACAGGATCTCTCCTACCGCGAAATGCAGGCCGACATCGTCCAGCAGGTGCTGCGCCGCCTGGCGGCGGTCGATCCGGGCTGATCCGTCCATGCAGGTGGCCGCTTCCCAGTTGACCGACCGGCTGCAGCGCGGGCTGCTCAGTCTCTACACCGTCCATGGCGACGAGGCCCTGCTGGTGCAGGAGGCGGCCGATGCCGTCCGGGCAGCGGCCCGGGCCCAGGGCTGCACCGAGCGCGTGGTGCACACGGTGGCCGGTGCCCACTTCGACTGGAGCGCCGTCCTCGCCAGCAGCGGCTCGATGAGCCTGTTTGCCGAGCGCCAGCTGATCGAGGTGCGCATCCCCTCGGGCAAGCCGGGCAAGGACGGCTCGCAGGTGCTGCAGCAGATGGCCGAAGCGGCCGGCGAGAGCGACAGCACCGTCACCCTGGTGATCCTGCCCAGGCTGGATGCCGCCACGCTCAAGTCGGCTTGGTTCTCGGCCCTGGACAGCCATGGCCTGACCGTGCGGGTCGACACCGTCGAGCGCCAGGCCCTGCCGGCCTGGATCGCCCAGCGCCTGCAGCAGCAGGGCCAGCGGGTGGAGCCGGGCGAGGCCGGGCAGCGGACGCTGCAGTTCTTCGCCGACAGGGTGGAGGGCAACCTGCTGGCGGCCCACCAGGAAATCCAGAAGCTGGGCCTGCTCTACCCGGCCGGGGAGCTGGCGTTCGGTCAGGTGGAGAGCGCGGTGCTCAACGTCGCCCGCTACACGCCCTTCAAGCTGGCCGAAGCCGTTCTGGGCGGGCAGTTGCTGCGTGTGCAACGCATGCTGGACGGTTTGCAGGCCGAGGGGGAGGCGCCGGTGCTGGTCCACTGGGCGCTGGCCGAGGACATCCGGACCCTGCACCGGGTGCGCAGCGCGGTGGATGCGGGGCGTCCGCTGCCGATGGCCCTGCGCGAGAACCGGGTCTGGGGCGTCAAGGAGCGGCTGATGGAGCGTGTCCTGCCGCTGCTGGGCCTGGCCCAGCTGACCCGCTGGCTCGACGACGCGCACACGGTCGACGGCATCGTCAAGGGCCTGAAGGCCGAAGGCTGGCCTGCCGATCCGTGGCAGGCGCTGCAGCAGATGGCCATGCGGGTGGCCCGGGGCTGCGCGCTTCGCTGAGGCCCGCGCCCCCTTCCGGGCGCGGCCTGCGGGCGAGGGCGGCACAATGGGCACCCGTGCATCCGTTTCGAGGTGGGAGCCATGCGCCTTCTGTCCCTGCTTGTCCTGTTGCTGTCGACCTCGGTCCTGCATGCCGAGGAAGTCGGCTCCGTCGACACGGTGTTCAAGTTCATCGGTCCCGACCACAAGATCGTGGTCGAGGCCTTCGATGACCCTGGCGTCGCTGGCGTGACCTGCTACATCTCGCGCGCCCGCACCGGGGGTCTCAAGGGTGCCTTCGGTGTGGCCGAGGACAAGTCGGAGGCGTCGATTGCCTGCCGCCAGGTCGGACCGATCGCCATCCCGGCCCCGATCCGGCAGCAGGAGGAGATCTTCAGCGAGCGCATCAGCCTGGTCTTCAAGCGGCTGCGCATCGTCCGCATGGTCGATGCCAGGCGGCATGCGCTGGTGTACCTGACCTATTCGGACCGGGTGATCGAGGGCTCGCCCCAGAACTCGGTCACGGCCGTCGCGGTGGACCGCGCCATCCCGATCCCGCTGCGCTGAGTCAGGCGGCTGCCGCCGGCCCGCCGAAGGTGAGAAAATCGCAGCGATGAACGCGACCTCCACCTCCGAACTCATGAACACCCTGGGCAGCCAGGCCAAGGCGGCCTCGGCCCTGATGGCCCGGGCCGGCGCCGCGACCAAGGTGCGCGCGCTGCGCGAACTGGCGCGGCTGCTGCGCGAGCATGTGGCGCCGCTGCAGGTGGAGAACGCCAGGGACCTCGAGCGCGCCCGTGCAGCCGGCCTGGCCGAACCGATGGTGGACCGTCTCCGGCTGACGCCCAAGGTGCTGGAGACCTGTGCCGAGGGTTGCGAGCAGCTGGCCGCGATGCCGGACATCATCGGCGAGATCATGGGGATGAAGCAGCAGCCCAGCGGCATCCGCGTGGGCCAGATGCGTGTGCCCATCGGCGTCTTCGGCATGATCTACGAGAGCCGCCCCAACGTGACCATCGAGGCCGCGAGCCTGAGCATCAAGAGCGGCAACGCCTGCATCCTGCGCGGCGGCTCCGAGGCCATCGATTCCAACCGTGCCCTCGCAGCGCTGGTGCAGCAGGCCCTGGTGGCCGCGGGCCTGCCGGCCGATGCGGTGCAACTGGTGCCCACCACCGACCGCGCGGCCGTGGGCCAGCTCATCACCATGCCGCAGTACGTGGACGTGATCATCCCGCGCGGCGGCAAGGGCCTGATCGAGCGCATCAGCGCCGAGGCCAAGGTGCCGGTCATCAAGCACCTGGACGGCAACTGCCACACCTATGTGGACGACCCCTGCGACATCGCCATGGCGGTGAAGGTGGCCGACAATGCCAAGACGCAGAAGTACAGCCCCTGCAACGCCACCGAAAGCCTGCTGGTGGCGCGTGGTGTGGCGGCCGAATTCCTGCCGCAGATCGGTGCCGTCTATGCCGCCAAAGGGGTGGAAATGCGCGGCTGCCCCGAGGCCTTGGCGATCCTGGCCGATGTCCCCGGTGCCCGGGTGAAGGCCGCCGCCGAGCAGGACTGGAGCGAGGAATACCTGGCGCCCATCGTCAGCGTGAAGCTGGTGGACGGTGTGGACGAGGCGATCGCCCACATCAACCGCTACTCCAGCCACCACACCGACGCCATCCTCACCACCGACCATGTCCACGCCCAGCGATTCCTGCGCGAGGTCGACTCGGCCAGCGTCATGGTGAATGCGAGTACCCGCTTCGCGGATGGTTTCGAGTACGGGCTGGGGGCCGAGATCGGCATCAGCACCGACAAGTTCCATGCCCGCGGTCCGGTGGGCGTCGAGGGGCTGACTTCCCTGAAGTACGTGGTGCTCGGTGAAGGCGAAATTCGCACCTGAGACTTGCAGCAGGGGCTTCTGGCCTCACATTCACTGCCTTACAGTACCCGATAACCCAACTACCAGCCCATACGTGTCGGCTGAGCGTCCAGGTCAGCGCGGATCCGGCTTTGCCGGGCCGCTGCTGACGCCCCCCGGCGGGGGGTGACGCCGCAGGCGGCGCGGGGGCGTTCAATGCAATGGTTCCCCACCTTGTCACCGCCCTCACCGGACCGATCAACGAACTGGAGCAGCGGATCCTCGAGTCCACCCCGGTCATCGAGCGCTGGTTCCGCCTGGAGTGGATGGAGCACACACCGCCCTTCTACACCTCGGTGGACATCCGCAACGCCGGCTTCAAGCTGGCACCGGTGGACACCAACCTGTTCCCGGCCGGCTGGAACCACCTGACCTCCGAGATGCTGCCGCTGGCGGTGCAGGCGGCCATGGCCGCGATCGAGAAGATCTGTCCCGAAGCCAAGAACCTGCTGCTGATCCCCGAGAACAGCACCGACAGCTTCTACCTGAGCAACCTGCTGCAGCTGCAGCGCATCTTCTACCAGGCCGGTCTCAACGTGCGCCTGGGCTCGCTGTCGAACGACATCAAGGCCCCGACCACGATCGAGCTGCCCGGGGGCGAGACGATCACGCTCGAACCCCTGATCCGCACCCGAAGGCGTCTGGGGCTGAAAAACTTCGACCCCTGCACCATCCTGCTCAACAACGACCTGAGTGCCGGGGTGCCCGGCATCCTGGAAGACCTGCACGAACAGTACCTGCTGCCGCCGCTGCACGCCGGCTGGGCCACCCGGCGCAAGAGCAACCATTTCAAGGCCTATGAAGAAGTGGCCAAGCGTTTCGGCAAGTTGCTGGGCATGGACCCCTGGCTGATCACGCCGCTGTTCAGCCAGTGCGGCGAGGTCGATTTCGGACAGGCCGACGGCCTGGAGTGCCTGCGCAGCAACACGGATGCCCTGATTGCCCGCGTCCGGCGCAAGTACAAGGAATACGGCATCAACGAGAAGCCCTACGTGGTGATCAAGGCCGACAACGGCACCGGCGGCATGGGCATCATGACCGCCAGGGACGCGAAGGACATCGATGCCATGACGCCCGCCCTGCGCGACCACATGTCGCGGGTGCAGTCAGGGCAGCCTGTCAGCGAGGTCATCATCCAGGAAGGCGTGCTGACGCAGGAGCGCATCAATGCGGCGGTCGCCGAGCCGGTGGTCACCCTGATGGACCGCTATGTGGTCGGTGGCTACTACCGCATCCACGCCGACCGCGGGGTTGACGAGAACCTCAACGCACCCGGTTCCAGCTTCGTTCCTCTGGCTTTCGAGCAGAGCGCCCAGTTGCCGCAGCCGGGCGTCAAGCCCGGTGCCAGCGTGCCCAACCGCTTTTACATGTACGGGGTGATCGGTCGCCTGGCCATGCTGGCGGCCAGTTACGAACTCGAGGCCACCGACCCGGAGGCCGAGGTCTACGACTGACTGGCACCATCGGCGGATGTCGTTTTTTCGTGATCTGAGCCTGCCGGCGGCGACGGCGGGCTTCGTGGCGGTGCTGGTGGGCTTCACCAGTTCGGTGGCCATCGTCTTTCAGGCTGCCCAGGCCTTCGGGGCCACCCCCGAACAGCTGACGTCCTGGATGTGGGCCCTGGGCCTGGGCATGGGCCTGTGCACGGCCGTGCCTTCGCTGGTCCTGCGGCAGCCGGTCATGGTGGCCTGGAGCACGCCGGGCGCCGCGGTGCTGGCCACCGCCGGGCTCGCAGGGGGCTTCTCCATGGCCGAGGCGGTGGGTGCCTTCATGGCCTGCGCTGCATTGATCATCCTGGCCGGTGCCACCGGCTGGTTCGAGCGGGTGATGAACCGCATCCCGATGGCGATCGCATCGGCCTTGCTGGCCGGGGTGCTGGCGCGCTTCGGGCTGCAGGCCTTCGGTGCGGCCCAGTCCGACTGGCCGCTGGTGGTCCTGATGCTGCTGGCCTACCTGCTCGGACGCCGCTGGCTGCCGCGCTATGCGGTACCGCTGACCTTGCTGGTGGCGGTGGTCTGGGTGGTGCTGCAGGACCGCCTGCAGACCGAGGCACTCACCCTGGAGTGGGCTCGTCCCGTGTTCACCGCGCCGGTGTTCTCGGTCCCGGCCCTGGTCAGCCTGGCGCTGCCGCTGTTCATCGTCACCATGGCGTCGCAGAACCTGCCCGGTGTGGCCGCCATCCGGGCTGCCGGCTACACCATGCCCATCTCGCGGATCATCACGCTCACCGGCGTCACGACCTTGCTGCTGGCACCGTTCGGGGCTTTTGCCCTGAACCTCAGCGCCATCACGGCGGCCATCTGCATGGGCGAGGAGGCCCACCCGGACCCGAAGAAGCGCTACAGTGCAGCCGTCGTCTGTGGTGGGCTCTATGTCGCGATCGGCCTGGTCGGCGCGGCCGTCACCGGAGTGCTGCTGGCGTTTCCGAAGGAGCTGGTGCTGGCCATTGCCGGAATCGCCCTGCTGGGCAGCATCGGGGGCGGCCTGCATGCCGCGCTCAAGGACGACGCCCACCGCGAGGCTGCGCTCATCACTTTCCTGGTCACCCTCAGTGGTGTCGTGCTGGCCGGCATCGGCTCGGCTTTCTGGGGGGTGGTTGCCGGCGCGATCGCGCTGTTTGTGCAAAAGTACGGAAAAACACCCCCTGCAGCACCATGAACTTCCTGTTTGTCGCCGACCCGCTGTCCAGCTTCAAGACCTACAAGGACACCACCTTTGCCATGATGCGCGAACTCCAGCGCCGTGGCCATGGTGTGGCCGCCTGCGAGCCGCAGCATCTGCAGTGGCAGTCGGGCCAGCCGGTCTCGGCGCTGGTCCGGCGCATCGAGCTGACCGGTGACGCCGACGACTGGTACCGGGTTGGCCACCAGGGGCGCGAGGCACTCAGGGACTTTGATGGCGTGCTGATGCGCAAGGACCCGCCGTTCGACAGCGAGTACTTCTACGCCACCCACCTGCTGGAGCAGGCCGAGCGGGAAGGCGCGCGTGTCCTCAACAGCCCGCGGGCCCTGCGCGACCACCCCGAGAAGCTGGCCCTGATGGAGTTCGCGCAGTTTGCCCCCCCCACGCTGGTGACCCGTTCGCCCGAAGCCATCCGGCACTTCCATGCGGAGCACAAGGACATCATCCTCAAGCCGCTGGACGGCATGGGAGGCATGGGCATCTTCCGGGTCGGACCCGACGGAATGAACCTGGGCTCCATCATCGAAACCCTGAACCACGGCGGGCACACGTCGGTGATGGTGCAGCGCTACCTGCCGGAGATCGTCGACGGCGACAAGCGCCTGCTGCTCATCGGCGGGCAGGTGGCACCTTACGTGCTGGCCCGCGTCCCGCAGGGGACCGAGGTGCGGGGCAACCTGGCCGCCGGAGGCAAGGGCGTGGCCCAGCCGCTGAGCGACGAGGACCGCGCCGTGGCCGAGGTCATGGCACCGGCGCTGGCCGCGCGCGGGCTGCTGCTGGTGGGACTGGACATGATCGGCAACCGGGTCACCGAGATCAACGTCACCAGTCCCACCTGCTTCCAGGAGATCCAGCAGCAGACCGGCTTCGACGTGTCGGCCATGTTCGTCGATGCGCTCGAAAGCGTGACACAGGTCTCGGATCGCTGAGCGCGTGCGCTGCGCGGTCGCCTGGCAGCGATGGGCGGAGAGATACCAAGCGTAATTCCTCTTGTGTCCGGCGGTCAGTCTGTCCAGAATCGGCGGCTTGTCGAGGTTGTCCGCCCGGGCATCGCAGGATGCTGGCATGTCCGGGGCCCGGGACCGATCAGGGAGCCTGTTTCGCCCGGACCGTCGCACCGGCGGGCGTCAGACGATCATCTGTTGCAGCCATGTCCGAAGTCACCGACCTGATCAGCGCCTCCTTTGCCAAGACCGAAGTCGGCCAGCGCGAAATCCAGACCCGCTCGCTCGGGCTGGCGCCGCTGGTGCGCCGTTTGCTGGTCCTCATCGACGGGCAGAAGACGGGGCGAGACCTGGCGGTTTTCGCCGGTGGCGTCGACGTCGAACCCCTGCTTCAGGAGCTTCTGGACAAGGGCTGCGTCGAGGCCAAGGCGCGTCCGCGTCCGGCCGAAGCTGCCGCGCCGGCAGCGCCCACCGGGGCCCAGGCCGGTGGAGCCCTCGATGGCCTGCCGGATGCGTCCACGCGCAGCGCCAGCGAAAACGAGATGGCCCGCAACTTCATGATCAACACGGTCAACACGATCTTCGGCCAGCACTCGCGCCTGACGCTCATCGAGACCATCGCACGCGCCAAGGGGACGGACGAGCTTCGCCAGGCCTATCTCTCCTGGCTCAAGGCCATGGAAGAGGACCGCATCGGCGCCAAGCGGCTGCCCGAACTTCGAGACAAGCTGCTCAAGGTGCTCTGAGGGCAGGGCGTTCCCCGGCGCCCGTCCGGTCAGTGCCCGGCGCTGCGGGAGAACAGGTTGAGCACCAGCACGCCCGCGATGATCAGGCCCATGCCGATCAGTCCTGCAAGGTCGATGGACTGCTGGTAGACAACATGCGCGACCAGGGTGATGAGCACGATGCCCAGGCCTGACCAGACCGCGTAGGCCACGCCCACCGGAATGCTGCGCAGGACCAGGGCCAGGCAGTAGAACGAGACGCCGTAACCGATCACCACCAGGGCGGACGGACCCAGCCGGGTGAAGCCGTCGCTGGCCTTGAGGGCGCTGGTGCCAATGACCTCGGCCACGATGGCCAGGCCCAGCAACAGCCAGGGATTGAGCGGGAGGATCATGTCCCGATTGTCCCACCCTGTCAGAGCTTTTCGGTCTCTCCGGCCTTGGGCTGCCACTTCATGAGCCGCTTCTCGATCCTGCCGACGATGGCGTCGAGCACCAGGGCGAAGGTGGTCAGCACCAGGATGCCGGCCATCACGGTGTTGATGTCGAACATGCCCTCGGCCTGCAGGATGAGGTAACCGACGCCCTGGCTGGACCCCAGGTACTCACCGACCACCGCGCCGACAAAGGCCAGGCCGACCGAGGTGTGCAGCGAACTGAACACCCAGCTCGTGGCGCTGGGCAGGTAGACATGGCGCAGCAACTGGCGCCGGCTGGCGCCGAGCATGCGGGCGTTGGCCAGCACCACCGGGCTGACCTCCTTGACACCCTGGTACACGTTGAAGAAGACGATGAAAAACACCAGGGTCACACCCAGTGCGACCTTGGAGCCCATGCCCAGGCCGAACCAGATCGCGAAGATGGGCGCCAGGATGATGCGGGGCATGGAGTTGAGCGCCTTGATGTAGGGCTCCAGGATGGCCGAGGCCATGGGCGAGAGGGCCAGCCACAGCCCGCAGCCCAGGCCGGCGACCGCGCCGATGCCGAAGGCCATCATGGTTTCGGCCAGCGTGACCCACAGGTGCCGGTAGATGTCGGCGTCCGTGATGAACCAGGCCCAGATGCGCTGGAAGATCTTGACCGGCTCGCCGAAGAAGAAGGCCGCCTGCCGGTCGTTGTCGAACATGAAGGGCGGAATCAGTCCCGGCTTGGTCATCACGTGCCAGAACAGGAACAGCAGGGCCAGGATGCCCAGCTGCCAGATGCGCAGGTTGCCGGGACGGGGGCGGATGAATTTCCACATGGTCTTCAGGCGGCCTTCTGCAGCTGTTGCTGGTAGCCCTTGAGCACTTCCTCGCGCAGCACCGCCCAGATCGCAGCGTGCAGTTCAAGAAAGCGGGGTGTGGTCTTGACCTCGGCCACATCGCGCGGCCGTTCGATGTCGATGCTGAACTCGCCGATCGGTCGTGCCGCCGGTCCGGCGCTGAGAATGACCACGCGGTCGCTCATGGCGATGGCTTCGTCCAGGTCATGGGTGATGAACAGCACCGCCTTCTTCTTGGACTGCCAGAGATCCAGTACTTCGTTCTCCATCAGCTGCCGGGTCTGGATGTCCAGCGCCGAGAAGGGTTCGTCCATCAGGATGATGTCCGGATCGAGCACCAGGGTCTGGGCCAGGCTGGTGCGCTTGCGCATGCCGCCGCTGAGCTGGTGCGGGTAACGGTCGCCGAATCCGCCCAGGCCGACCCGTCGCAGCCATGCCTCAGCCTGTTCCCTGGCCTGGGCGTCGGGCACGCCCCTGAACTGCAGGCCGGCCATCACGTTCTCCAGCGCCGTGCGCCAGGGCATCAGGCTGTCGGCCTGGAACATGTACCCGGCGCGGGTGTTGATGTCGGTCAGGGGCTTTCCGAAGATCGTGACCGCGCCCTTGCTGGGCACCAGCAGGCCGGCGGCCACGTTGAGCAGGGTGCTCTTGCCACAGCCGGTGGGCCCGACCACGCTGACGAACTCACCGGCGGCGACCGTGAGGGTCACCCCGGCGACGGCGGTGTAGCGCTGACCGGGGTCGTCCTTGCTGATGAAGGTGCAGGCGATGTCCTGCATGTCGATCGCTGCTGTCATGGGGGTGGCAGGCAATGAAGGGTGACGGGGCCTGCGGCGCAGGCGCAGGTGCTGGAAGGGGTGCCGGCCCGGGTCGGGATCCGGCACCCCCATGCGCAGCGCTGAACTCAGCGGTACTTCTGGTTCGCCTTGGTGACGAATTCGTTGGTGTAGACCGCTGCCAGGTCCAGCTTGGCCGCGCCAAGCTTGGCGTCGACGCTGGCCAGGGCCCTGAAGGCGGTATCGGCGCCTTTGGCCGGGAAACGGCCGTCCGGCGACAGGGCAGGCTTGGCGGCCAGGAAGCCGTCGATGTAGACCGCGCGGTCGCCCAGCAGGTAGCTCTCGGGCACCACCCGGATGATGTCCCCGGGGCCGGCCTGCTGGATCCACTTGTTGGCGCGCACCATGGCGTTGGTCAGGGCCTGGGCCGTGTTGGGGTTGCGTTCGGTGAAGGCGGACGGTGCGTAGAGGCAGCCGGCGGGCATGGGGCCGCCGAACACCTGTTCCGCCTCGGACACCTTGCGCGTGTCCGTCACGATCTTCAGGTCGCCCGAGCGCTGCAGCAGCGTGATCACCGGGTCGAGGTTGCTGATGGCGTCGATCTGGCCCGAGCGCATCGCGGCGACGGCGCCGTTGGAGGCGCCCACGCCCACGAAGCTGACATCGCTGGGCTTGAGGCCGGCCTTGGCCAGCACGTAGTTGGCCATGACATTGGTGGAGCTGCCCGGTGCGGTGACGCCGATCTTCTTGCCCTTGAGGTCGGCCACCGACCGGTAGTTGGGCATGGTCTTGGGGTTGATGCCCAGCACGATCTGGGGTGCTGCGCCCTGCAGCACGAAGGCGCGCATGGGCTGCCCCTTGAACTGCATGTTGATGGTGTGCTCGAAGGCGCCGGAGACCACGTCGGCACTGCCGCCGACGACCGCCTGCAGGGCGCGCGAACCGCCGGCGAAGTCGACGATGTTCACATCGAGTCCCTCGTCCTTGAAGTAGCCCAGTTGCTCGGCAATCGTCAGGGGCAGGTAGTAGAACAGGTTCTTGCCGCCGACGGCGATGGTGACCCTGGGTTTTTCCAGGGCCTGGGCAAAGGCCAGGTGGGGCAGGGTGGTGGCGGCCAGGCCGCCGACGATCAGGTGCCGTCGCTGCATGCGTGTCTCCTCGTGGTGTCGCCGGGCCCCGCGCCCGGTGCTGCGTCGATACTAAACCGGATGTTCCGGGCCCGGGCGTCACATGGGGGGCATCGGCCGTCGAGGTTTTCCCTGAGAGTGCCCGCCGTCAGGGCTTCGTGCCGGCGTCCGGGTGCTCGCGCAGCCGCCAGGCCGCCCATAGGGCCGCGGCGCAGACGACAGCGAGCATGATGAAGGTCTCGTTGAAGGCGGCCAGCCGTTCGGGACCGGTGCCCGGTGCGTCCAGGGCAAAGCCATGTGCGCCGGCGCGCCACTCCAGCACGATGCCGCACAGGCTCACGCCGGCGGCGCCGCCGAGCATGCGCAGGAAGTTGATCACGCTGGCACCCTGCGGGATGTCGGTGTGGTCCAGCCCGCGCATGGCACCGATGTTCAGCGAGGGCAGGATGAAGCCCAGCCCGATGCGTCCCAGGATGGCCCAGGTGACCAGCAGCGGAATGACCTGGGCCGGTCGGCCCAGATCGATGGTGACCACCAGCGCGAACGAGGCGGCCAGCAGCACCAGTCCCGTGCTCACCAGCCGGTGCGTGGGTTGCCGGTCGGCCAGCCGTCCCACGAGGGCGATGGTCACCGCCAGCACCAGCCCGGCCGGCAGCAGGATGGTGCCGACGTAGGAGGCGGACAGCCCCAGTCCCATCTGCATGTAGACCGGCAGCAGGTAGGTCGAGCCGAACAGGGCGATGCCGTAGATGAAGGCCACCACGCTGCCCATGCGGAAGCGCCGGTCGGCGAACAGGGACAGGTTCATCAGCGGGTTGATGGCGGTGGCGGGACCGTGGCGGCGCGTCCTGAGGGTACGCCGCTGCAGCCAGACGAAGGCCAGCAGCATCACCAGGGCCGCCAGCAGGAGAAGGCCGGCGGTGGCCAGGGTGCCACCCTGCAGCTCCACCAGGCCGTTGAGCAGGCACAGGGTGCCGGCGCTGGCGAGCACCAGGCCCTGCCAGTCGAGCCCGCCGCCCTGCCGGCCGGCACTCTGGCCGCCAGGGCTGGTCACGGGCACGAAACGACGCGCCAGCCAGAGCGAGGCGATGCAGAAGGGAACCACCATGAAGAAGATGGAACGCCAGCCGAAGCCGTCGACCAGCAGGCCACCGATGCTGGGGCCGATGGCCGGTGCCAGCACCACCCCCATGCCGAAAATGCCGCTGGCCCGCCCCTGCTCATGGGGTTCGAAGGCACGCAGGATGATGATGGCCGGAATCGGCTGCAGAACCCCGGCCGCCAGTCCCTCGGCCACGCGTGCCGCCAGAACGAGCGGATAGTGGTCGGCCACCCCGCCGGCCACCCCGCCGGCCAGCAGCAGCCAGATGCACGCGACATAGGTGCGCCGGTAGCCGTGGCGCGCCAGCAGCCAGGGCGTGGTGAGCATCGACACCGTCATGGCCGCCATGAAGGCCGAAGTCACCCACTGGGCCCGCTCCTGGCCCAGCACGAAGTGCTGGCTCATGTCCGGAATGGCCACGTTGATGATGGTCGAGGACATGATGGCCGCCATGGTGCCGACCATCACCGACAGCAGCAGCAGCCAGCGGTAGCGCTCGCCATAGCGCTCGCGCAGGGCCGTCAGGGAATGTTCGTGCGCCGTCATGAAGCCGCATAGCTTATCGGCTTCCGGGCAGAAACGCTGGCGTGCCGGCTGTGCAGGGCGCGCAGCACAATCACCGGAGCCGGCAATGCAACCCGCATGTCGGGCAGACGAGCATGGCTGCCAGGCCGCAGAGCAAAACCCCCCGATGCAGTTGCCCGATGTCGCGCCAGCGGGCCTGCACCCGGGCTTTTGCTCGGCTGCCGACGGACGAGTCCTTGCTGTCCTTGGCGCTCACTCGGCCAGCGCGAGCATCAGGACCGACGCGCTGGCAGGTGTGATGCTGACAGGAAAGTGAAGACGGGTGGCGTGCTGATCCGGCGAGAAGCGAATGACGAGCGCCTGCATGCGCGCAGGGCCGCCAGAGCGATCCGGGTGTTGGCATGCCACATAGGCACCCAGTTCAAAGCAGATCTCGCACCGGTCCCCGTCGGCAGCCGCGGGCCCCAGGTCGACGGGCACATGCAGGCGGCCCCCCTCGTCGGTGGCCAGATCGAACAGCAATTCGCGATCCGTTTCGTTGTCCCGCACGAGCATCAGCCTGACGCGCAGCCCGGCCGCATGGTGGCCAGACACGGCGTCCAGCGCATGACAGGTGATCATGGTCATCACGGGGGCTTTCGATCACTCGATGGAGGACTTGTCGCGCTTGTTCGTGACCGCGCCAATGATGGGTGTGATGACCCCTTTGGCCTTGACGTTCACGCACGCCGGTTTGCCGCTGGCCAGGGCGCGCTCAATGGCCGGGCGCAGATCTTCCAGCCGTTGCACCAGTTCGCCGTGGCCGCCCAGCCCCTGCACCATCGTGTGAAAGGGGATGTCCCGGAAATCGGTGGCGTAGTGGGAGCCGTCCGGGAACAGCCTTTCCTGCTGCTGGGAAATGCAGTCCAGACCGCCGTTGTTGTCGATCACCACCACGATGGGCAGGTTTTCCTGGAAGGCCAGTTCCAGCGCGTGTCCACCACAAAGGAATGCGCCATCGCCGCTGACCAGCACTACTCTCGCATCCGGTTGCGTGTTGCGCACGGCCAGTGCGAGTGGCACGCCAATGCCCAGCATGCTGAAACTGCCCGGATGCAGGATGCCCGCGAGTCGCTTGCCCTGTGCGCCAGCAACCTTGACGCCAATCTCGGCCCAGAAATGGGTGTTGCCGCCGTCGTACACAAGCCAGTCCCGCTCGCCCAGCACCTCCTGGACGGCCAGGGAAATCTGCATCGGGTGGATCTTGCCGCCAGCCCTTTGGTCACGGGCCTGTTCGTCGAGGGTGTGTTGTACCCACTCGTCGCGCCAGCGCCGGTTCATTTCCAGCCAGGATCGACCCAGGTGCCAGCGGCCCTGGCCTTCCAGCGCACTCAAGGTGTCCAGAAAGGCGCCCGGGTCGCTGAGCAGCACCTCGTCGGCCGGGCGGTTGTATTCGAGTTCTTCATGCGACCCGTTGACACAGATCAGGGTGGTCTCCCGACGGAACAGACCGGTGTTGCCAAAGTCCATCTGGTTGTCCAGCCGGCCCCCCACCAACACCGCCACATCACATTGCTCCAGAGCCATTCGGGCGGGCGGGTACTGGTGGATGTCGGCCAGACCCATGTAGGCCTCTGCGTTTTCGGGAATCATCTTGCGATGGCCAGGCATGTTCAGGATCGGGATGCCCAGCCTGCGGCCTGCGGCTTCCAGCTTGTGCTCGCCGCCCGACCACCAGAGGCCGTGGCCACCGATCAGCAGCGGGCGTTCAGCCTGGGCGATGACGGACAGGACACGCTCCAGGGCAGAAGGCTCCGGCCAGGCGCGGGGCACCGGCTGGACGCCGCGACGAAATGGACGCTCCTGCAGACCGGCGTCTTCCGGGTAAGAAGAGAACATCACATCCACAGGCACACTCAGGTGGACCGGACCCGGATAGCCGCTGACCGCCAGTGTCCAGGCGCGATCGAAGAACTCCCGGATACGCTGTCCATCGTCCACACTGGCGCTGAACTTGGTGAACGGTCTGGCCATCGCCACCGTGTCCACTTCCTTGAATCCGCCCGCACCGCGGCGCCGAAACGTGCTGGCCGAGGTGATGAAGATCACCGGCACACGCTCTCCCCAAGCCTCCATCATCGCGCCGGCGGTGTTGGCCGACTCCGGTCCTGCCAGGCAGACGGCAGGCTGACGTGTGATGCGCGTGTGGGCGTCGGCCATGAACCCGGCGACCTGTTCGTGCGGGCAGTTGATGACCCGGATGCCGCAGGACTTGAGCCCTTCAAGCGCCGGGTTGCAGAAGCCGCCAGCCAGGGTGAAGACGTGTTGTATTCCCTTCTCCTGAAGGGCGCGAGCCAGCAGGTGGCCGCCGCGGATTCGCTGGGTTTCGGACATCGAAAGTCTCCTGTTGCATGGGTGGGTCGGGGCCGGAAATCAACCGCGACCTGAGAGCTCCGCATTGTTTGCAACGTGCCGTGGCGGCGCCACCCTTGAATGGCCGGATTTGTCCAAACACTGACAGATTTCCCTTGCCCGGCTTTCTAAACTGACCCTTCAACACCGCCCCATGGCCATCGGCTGCAACAGTCCGTACACCTCAGGAGACAAGTCATGCGCGAACCCGCATCTTCTTTCATCAACCGACGTCGTGTCGTGCTCGCCGGTGCCGCTGCATGGGCCGTGCCGTGGGCTTCAGGCGCGGCTCGGGCCGAAGGTTTTCCATCACAGCCGCTGACCATCGTCGTGCCCTATCCGGCCGGTGGTGCTTCCGACATCGATGCGCGCCGCATCGGGGTCGAGCTGGCGCGCCGCCTGGGTCAGCCGGTCGTGATCGAGAACGTCACCGGCGCTGTGGGCACCCTGGGGGTGCGCAAGGCCTTGCGGGCTGCGGCCGACGGCCACACCCTGCTCTACGGTTCCCTGCAGGAGACCGTCCTGATGCCCATCGTCAGTGCCAATGCCGGCTACCGGACGGAAGACATGAGCGCCATTGCCGTGGCCGGCGTGACGCCCGCCACGGTGGTCGTCCGGCCCGACTTTCCGGCCGATGACATGGCCGGTCTGATCGAGCTGCTCGGACGTCAACCCGGCCGTTTCACCTACGGTACGGCGGGGGTGGGCAGCTTCTTTCACTTCGTGAGCGAAACCATCAAGTTGAAAACCGGTGTGTTTGCTGTCCACATTCCCTACCGCGGAGGTCCGCCCGTGGTAGCCGACCTGCTCGGTGGGCAGATCGACATCGGCATCACGGCGGCGCCCAATGTCGTGGGCCTGGTGCGCCAGGGCCGGCTCAAGGCCCTTGGAGTCTCCAGTGCCGACCGACTGCCGGCGCTTGCGGCCGTGCCGGCCTTCTCGGAAACGCCGGCGCTCAAGGGCCTGGACATGAGCATCTGGGGCATGCTGCTGGCGCCCAAGGGGCTGCCCGACTCGACGGCCCGGATGCTGAACCAGGCCATCAACGAGATAGCGGAGATGCCTGCCATCGTGGAGCAGAGAAGCGCCTCCGGCTCGGGTCAGCCGCCCCGTCTTTCGGTGTCCCAGGCCCAGGCCTTCCTGTTGCGCGAGCGGGATGCCTATCGGCAGACGGCCGGGCGCATGCGTTTCACGTGAGTGGTGCGTTCACGGGTCCGTCACCAAAGCCTGGAGCGCCTGTGTGTCGGTGATGACGACGCGTGAGTACGAGGTGGCGATGCACCCCTGTCCCTGCAGGTGCCTCAATGCCGTATTGATGCGTTGACGGCTGACACCCAGGAAGTCTGCCATGTCGCTCTGTGGCAAGCGGACGTCCAGCAGGATGCCGTTGCCCCGAGGCAGGCCGTACAGGCTGGCCAGCGAGAGCAGCAGGCGGGCCAGGCGTACCTCGACAGGCAAGGACGGGTCTGCCGACAGGCGCTCATAGAGGATACGGCTGCGGCTGGCCAGCTGGGCCTCGCAAGCCTGAACCAGCTCGCTGTGCTGTGCGCGCAAGGGCAGCAGCCGGTGTTTCGGCAGCATGAGGACCTGGCACGCATGGCAAGCGACCAGATCGCACACATGGCCGAGCGGGTCGAGCAGGCCGATGAAGCCGGCGATGTCGCCCGGTCGCAGATAGCCAACCAGCTGTCGATGTCCGTTGCGGTGGGTGAAGCTCGATTCGATGGCGCCTGTCAGCACCAGCGCCAATCCGTCAAAAGATCCCCCGCGGCGAGTCAGGTACTCGCCCTTGTGGAGTTCACGCAGGTCGCCAGCCTTGACCAGGAGGTCCAGGGTGGCAGGCGGGCAGTCACGAAAACCGGGCGCGCGCCCCAGCAGCGCGCGGGCCAGCTTCATGAGGTGCCCCTGGCTCATGGTTGGCGTCTGCGAGCAAGGCGCCACAGCCGGATGCCCAGCAACACCAGCGGCACGCTGTGCAGCAGCAGGTCGAAGATGTCCAGCGGCCTGGTCAGCGTGCCCTGCCAGAGCATCCTCAGCTTCTCGACCAGATGCGGCTCGGGCACGATGGGTGCCACGGCGAGCCAGAGTGCGATGGCGATCAGCCAGCCCAGGGGGAAGCGGTCGAGCCAGGCCATCATGCTCTGGCCTCCGCGGCAGAGCGGGTCACGCAGGCACTGCAGATGCAGGCCTTGCCACGGGCTTCTTCGGGCAGGCGTGCCAGCAGGTCCTGGTCGAACGTGGCGTTCACACACCAGCATGGGCCCTGGGGCACGCCGGTCTGGCGCTCGATCTCCATCGCGCACCGGTTGTCTGCGCCGCACAGCGGACAGCGATGGGCTTCACAGGTCGTGGACGGGTTCATGGACAGCAGTGTAGGGGTTCGCCCGGGTATCGGCCACGTGATATGGTCCGCGGCCATGTTTCGCATGTTTGCCTGGCTGGCTCTGGGCTTTTCCACCTGGGCCGCTGCGGCCGAACCCGCCCTTCGGGTGCCCGACACCCTGGCCCAGCGCCTGCTGGCCTGCACCGTCTGCCACGGGGCCGAGGGGCGCGCCACGCCGGGCGGCTATTTTCCCCGCATCGCGGGCAAGCCGGCCGGCTACCTCTACCACCAGCTGCTGCACTTTCGCGACGGGCGCCGCAACAACGCCGGCATGAGCTATCTGCTGGACCACATGAGCGACGCCTACCTGCGCGAGATCGCCGGGCACTTTGCCGGCCTGGACCTGCCCTACCCGCCGCCACTGCCGCCGGCCGCGCCGCCCGCCGTGCTGGCCCGCGGCGAGCAGCTGGTGCGCGTCGGTGACCCGGCGCGCGGCCTGCCCGCCTGCAACGACTGCCACGGCGCGCGCATGACCGGTGTCGCACCGGCCATCCCCGGTCTGCTGGGGCTGCCGCGGGACTACCTGATCGGCCAGCTCGGCGCCTGGCAGACGGGGCTGCGCCAGGCTTTCGAGCCCGATTGCATGGCACGCATCGCCCGCCTCATGGAGCCGGAAGATGTGTCTGCCGTGGCCAGCTGGCTGGCGGCCCAGCCGGTGCCCGTGCCGGCCCATCCGCAAGCGCAGGCTTCGGTGCCTGCGCCCATGGAGTGTGGCCTGATGCCGACGGCCGGGAATCGCCGGCCATGACGCGCCGCACACCCGTTCGTGTCGCTGCCGGCGTGTGGCTGGCGGCGCTCCTGCTGCTGGCCGGGCTGGTCGGCATGGAACTCTCGGCGCCGCCCCTGCCCGCCTTGGGCGCAGGGCCAGCGGCGGCCGATGCCGACACCCTGGCGCGCGGCGCCGCGTTGGCCCGCGCCGGCAACTGCCTGGCCTGCCACACCGCCCGCGGTGGCGAGCCCTACGCCGGCGGACGCACCATCCGCACGCCTTTCGGCACCCTGGTGGCGGGCAACCTCACGCCGGACGCCGCGACCGGCCTGGGTGCCTGGTCGCCCGAGGCCTTCCGCCGCGCCCTGCACGAGGGAATCTCGCGCGACGGGCGGCTGCTCTACCCGGCCTTCCCCTACGAACACACCACCCGCCTGCAGGATGCCGATGTCGATGCCCTGTATGCCTACCTGCGCAGCCAGCCGGCGGTGCACCGTGTGAACGACGCGCACGCCCTGCATTTCCCCTACAACACCCAGGCCGCGCTGGCCCTGTGGCGCCTGCTGAACTTCGAGCCCGGCCGGCATGCGGACGATCCCGCGCGCAGCGCGGAATGGAACCGCGGTGCCTATCTGGTGCAGGGCGCAGGCCACTGCGCCGCCTGCCACAGCCCGCGCAACGCCTGGGGCGGCAGCGGCCTGGCCCTGTCCGGTGGCCTCATGCCGGACGGGCGCTGGTACGCACCCTCGCTGCTCGACCCGGCCGAGGCCGGTGTGCAGGACTGGACGCCGGACCGGGTGCTGGCCCTGCTGCGGGACGGCCGCGTGGAGGGCGCCACCACCATGGGGCCCATGGCCGAAGTCGTCTTCCATGGCAGCTCGCACCTGGCTGATGCCGACCTGCGGGCCGTGGCCACCTACCTGCGCGGGCTGCCGGTGCAGGCGGCACGCCAGCCGGATTTCGAGCCGGCCGAGCCGGCCCTGCTGCGGCTCGGTGCACAGGTCTATGAGCAGCACTGCGTCGACTGCCACGGACCGCAGGGTCAGGGAGCCGAAGAGGCCTACCTGCCGCTGGCCGCCAACCGCGCCGTGCTGACGGCTTCGCCGGTCAACGCCATCCAGGCCATCCTCAGCGGCGGCTTTTCGCCGGCCACCGCAGGCAACCCGCAGCCCTACGGCATGCCTCCGTTTCGTACCCTGCTGTCCGACACCGAGGTGGCCGCCGTGGCCAGCTTCATCCGCCAGTCCTGGGGCAACCGCGCCGCTGCGGTGTCGCCGCTGGACGTGCAGCAGGTGCGCTGAGGCGGTGCGGGGTGTCGACACCCTGGTGACGCACCCGGTGGCGCAGGCCGCCTACCATGGCTCCCATGACGAACCAACCAGACCCCGCACCCGTGGAAGGCCGCATCGTCACCGAGGTGCGTGGCCAGACCCTGCTGATCGGCATCGACCGCCCGGCCAAGCGCAACGGGTTCACACCGGCCATGATGCGGTCCCTGGCCGAGGCCTGCACCCGGCTGGACGACGACCCCGCACTGCGCGTGGGGGTGCTGCGCGCCTTCGGTGACCATTTCACTGCCGGGCTGGACCTGCCGGCCTTCGCGCCGCTCATGCAGCGTGGCGAGTACGCCGTGCCCCACGGCCTGGTCGACCCGCTGAACCTGGGTGACGCCGGCTGGCGCCGACGCACCAAGCCCCTGGTGGTCGCGGTCAAGGGCATCACCTTCACCCTGGGCATCGAGCTGATGCTGGCGGCCGACATCGTGGTCGCTGCCGACGACTGCCGCTTCTCGCAGCTGGAGGTGGCGCGCGGCATCATGGCCACCGGCGGCGCCACCCTGCGCATGGCCGAGCGTGCCGGCCTGGGCAACGCCCTGCTGCACCTGCTGACCGGCGACGAGTTCGGCAGCGCCGAAGCCCTGCGCCTGAACTTCGTGCAGCGTGTGGTGCCGGCCGGACAGGAACTCGATGAGGCCTTGCGCATTGCCGGGCGCATCGCCCGCCAGGCCCCGATGGCGGTGATCGCCACCCGGCTCAACGCCCTGAAGGCGGTGGAGCAGGGGCCGCTGGCTGCAATGGCCGATTTCGACGCCACCCAGCAGCGCCTGGCACTCAGCGAGGACGCCGCCGAAGGGGTCGCCGCCTTCCGAGAAAAACGCCC
>SBFS01000020.1 GCA_006227825.1 Burkholderiales bacterium
ACGCCGCGCGCTGCGCGGTCGTACAACACCCCCCCGCGCCGCTTCGCGTCACCCCCCGGAGGGGGGCGATGCCTGTGGACCGGCACAGCCGGATCCACGGCATCCTGGATGCAGACACGCGCTCCGGTGTGGGGATGGGTGTTCTGTGCTGTCGGTTTCCTCGTTGTGGATGACTCCCATGAGCCTGCGCCCCACCGTCGATTTCCTGCTCTACGACTGGCTGTCGGTGGACCAGCTGAACCAGCGTGAGCGCTTTGCCGACCACAGCCGCGAGACCTTCGATGCGGTGCTGGACACCTGCGAGCGCATCGCCCGCGAGAAGTACGCGCCCTTCAACCGCCTCGTGGACTCGCAGGAGCCCCATTTCGACGGCGAGAAGGTGATCCTGCCGCAGGCGACGCACGACGCACAGAAGGCCTATGCCGAAAGCGGCATGCTCAGTGCCGCACAGGATTACGAGATCGGCGGCATGCAGCTGCCGTATTCGGTGGAGGCGGCGGCCAATGCCTTCTTTGCCATGGCCTCGGTGTCGATCGGCAGCGGCATGCTGACCACCGGTAATGCCAATCTGCTGATGGCCCATGGCAGTGAGGCGCAGAAGCGCGTGTTTGCGCTCAACGAGTTCAACGGCCGCTGGTCCGGCACCATGTGCCTGTCCGAGCCGCAGGCCGGCTCCAGCCTGAGCGATGTGGCCACCCGCGCCGTGCCCGACGGCGAGGGCTTCGAGGCCGACCCGCTGGGTCCGCGCTACCGCCTCAAGGGCAACAAGATGTGGATCTCGGCCGGCGAGCACGAGCTGACCGAAAACATCATCCACCTGGTGCTGGCCAAGATTCCGGGGCCGGATGGCAAGCCGGTACCGGGCGTCAAGGGCATCTCGCTGTTCATCGTTCCCAAGAAGCTGGTCGACACCGACGGGCAGCTCACGGGCGAACGCAACGATGTGGCTCTGGCCGGACTGAACCACAAGTGCGGCTGGCGCGGCACCACCAACACCTTGCTCAATTTCGGAGAGGGCAAGTACCCAGTGCGCGGAGGCAGTGGGGCGATCGGCTACCTCGTGGGCCGCCCGGGCGATGGACTGCGGTGCATGTTCCACATGATGAACGAGGCCCGCATCGGCGTTGGCATGGCCGCCACCATGCTGGGCATGGCCGGCTACCACGCCAGCCTGGACTATGCGAAGAACCGGCCGCAGGGCCGCCCCATGGGCCCCGCTGGCAAGGATCCGGCCCAGCCGCAGGTGCGCATCATCGAGCACGCCGACGTCAAGCGCATGCTGCTGGCCCAGAAGAGCTACGCCGAGGGCGCGCTGGCGCTGGAGCTGTACTGCGCGCGCCTGGTGGACGAGCAACACACCGGCGCACCGGAGGCGGCCGACGACGCGCGCCTGCTGCTGGAAGTGCTGACGCCGATTGCCAAAAGCTGGCCCAGCGAGTGGTGCCTGGAGGCGAATTCGCTGGCCATCCAGGTGCACGGAGGCTACGGCTATACCCGCGACTTCCCGGTCGAGCAGTACTGGCGCGACAACCGCCTGAACATGATCCACGAGGGCACCCACGGCATCCAGGCCATGGACCTGCTGGGCCGCAAGGTGCTGATGGAAAACGGCAAAGGCCTGCAACTGCTGGCCGGCCGCATCAACGAGACCATCCAGCGTGCCATCCAGGTGCCCGACCTGGCCGCACATGCCAACGCCCTGGGCAAGGCACTGCAGGACGTGGGCGCCGCCACCAAGGCCGCCTGGGCCACCGGCAACCCGACCGATGCGCTGGCCAACGCCGTGCCCTACCTTCAGGCTTTCGGCCACACGGTGCTGGCCTGGATCTGGCTGGACGTGGCGCTGGCCGCGCAGGCCCAGCCCGACAGCAGCGCCCGCACCGGCCGCCTGGCCGCGGCCCGTTTCTTCTTCCATTACGAATTGCCCAAGATCGGCGCCTGGCTGCAGGTCGTGCGCGAACGCGACCTGACCTGTGCCAGCCTGCCCGAAGACGCTTTCTGAACACCCAACACAAGGAGACACGCATGACACGCACCATCCAGCAACTGTTCGACCTCAAGGGCAAGACCGCCCTGGTCACCGGCGGCTCGCGCGGCCTGGGCCTGCAGATGGCACACGCCCTCGGCGAGGCCGGTGCGCGCGTGCTGATCAGCTCGCGCAAGGCCGAAGACCTGGAGCAGGCCGCCGCCGAACTGCAGGCCGCCGGGATCGACGCCCGCTGGATCGCCGCGGACTGCCAGCACGAGGACCAGATCCGCAGGCTGGCGGCCGAGTCCATGGAGCGCCTGGGCGACATCGACATCCTGGTCAACAACGCCGGAGCCGCCTGGGGCGCCCCGGCGGAGGACCACCCGCTCGAAGCCTGGGACAAGGTGATGGACCTGAACGTGCGCAGCTACTTCTTCCTGAGCCAGCTGGTGGCCAAGGGCAGCATGATCCCGCGCCGCAAGGGCAGCATCATCAACACCGCCTCCATTGCCGGCCTGGGCGGCAACCCGCCCGGCATGAAGACCATCGCCTACAACACCTCCAAGGGTGCCGTCATCAACTTCACCCGGGCGCTGGCCGCCGAGTGGGGTGCCCACGGCATCCGCGTCAACGCCATCTGCCCCGGCTTCTTCCCGAGCAAGATGACCGCCGGCACGCTCAAGGCCATGGGCGAGGACAAGCTGGCGGCGCACGCGCCGCTGGGCCGGCTGGGCGACGACGAGGATCTCAAGGGGCTGACCCTGCTGTACGCGTCCGACGCCGGCAAGCACATCACCGGGCAGTGGCTGGCCGTCGATGGCGGCGTGTCCATCGTGACCGGGGGCTGATCACCGGCAGGCCGGGAGCGACGTCCATGAAGTTCGAAGTCCACATTCCCTTCGTCGAGCTGCTGGGCTTCGAGCTGCGGCGGTTCGGGGACGGCGAAGCCGAGATTGCCTTCTGCCCCCGGCCCGAGCACGAGAACTCGTTCAACGTGGTCCACGGGGGCGCCAGCATGACGCTGCTGGACGTGGTCATGGCCCACGCCGCGCGCTCGGTCGAGCCTTCCATGGGTTGCGTGACCATCGAGATGAAGACCAGCTTCATGCGCGCCGCCAGGGGGCCGCTGGTGGCCCAGGGCACGCTGCTGCACCGCACCGCCACCATGGCCTTCACCGAGGGGCGCATCATGGACGCCGCAGGGCAGATGTGCGCCCATGCCACCGGCACCTTCAAGTTCGTTTCGCGCCTGCCGGTCGGCAAGGGCACGAAGGAGCTCAACCGCATCCGGACCGACTGATGAACGCCTCACCGTTTCCGGTTGCCTTCGTCACCGGTGCCGCCCGCGGCATCGGCCTGGCCATTGCGCGCTGGTTCTTCCAGCACGGCTATCGCGTGGCCGTCATCGACAACGACGCCCCCACGCTGACCGCCACCGAAGCCACGCTGAGGGCCGATCTGGGCCCGCAGGCCGACCGGCTGCTGGTGATCCATGGCGACGTGTCGGTTCCGCAGCAGGTGACCGATGCCGTGCAGCGCGTGGAGCAGGCCTTCGGCCGCCTGGACGCACTGGTCAACAACGCCGGCGTGGCCACCTTCAAGCCCATCGGTGACACCGGCTTTGACGAGTGGCGCTGGGTCATGGCCACCAACCTCGACGGCCCCTTCCTCATGGTGCAGGCCTGTGCCCCGCTCATGCTGGCCTCGGGTGGCGGGGCGGTGGTCAACATCGCCTCCATCTCGGGCCTGCGTGCCAGCACCCTGCGGGTGGCTTACGGGACGTCCAAGGCCGCCCTCATCCACCTGACGAAGCAGCAGGCGGTCGAGTACGGCAACGCCGGCATCCGTGTCAACGCCATCGCCCCTGGCCCGGTCGAGACGGAGATGGCCAAGAAGGTGCACACGCCCGCCATCCGCGCCGACTACCACGACACCATTCCGCTGGCGCGCTACGGCAGCCTGGAAGAGATCGCCAGCGCGACCGGCTTCCTGTGCAGCCCGCAGGCCAGCTACATCAACGGCCAGGTGCTGGCTGTCGATGGCGGCTTCGACGCCGCTGGCGTCGGCCTGCCCACGCTGCGCCAACCCGCCCCCTGAACAACCCAAGGAGACCAACCATGCCCGCCAACCGCCAGATCCTGCTCGACAACCGCCCCCAGGGCGAAGCCACCGTCGACAACTTCAAGCTCGTCACCACCGACACGCCGGCCCTCGCCGACGGGCAGGTGCTGGTGCGTCACCATTACCTCAGCCTGGACCCCTACATGCGCGGCCGCATGAACGAGAGCAAGAGCTACGCCGCCGCGCAGCCGCTGGGCGAGGTCATGATCGGCGGCACCGTGGGCGAGGTGGTCGAGTCGAAGCACCCGAAGTACCAGCCCGGCGACCAGGTGGTCGGCATGGGCGGGTGGCAGGAATACAGCGTGGTGGACGCCAACCAGCCCGGCGCGCTGCGCAAGGTCGACACCACCCATGTGCCGCTGTCCTACTATCTGGGTGCGGTCGGCATGCCGGGCGTGACCGCCTGGTATGGCCTGGTGCGCATCATCGAACCCAAGGCGGGCGAGACCATGGTCATCAGCGCCGCCACCGGCGCGGTGGGCAGTGCGTTTGCGGCCCTGGCCAAGGCGCGAGGCTGCCGCGTGGTCGGCATTGCCGGCGGCACCGAGAAGTGCGACTACGCGGTCAAGGAGCTGGGCTACGACGCCTGCATCGACTACCGCCTGCACAAGGACATGTACTCGCTGGCCAAGGCGCTCAAGCAGGCCTGCCCCAACGGCATCGACGGCTATTTCGAGAACGTCGGCGGCATGATCCTGGACGCCGTGCTGCTGCGCATGAACGCCTTCGGCCGCATCGCCGTCTGCGGCATGATCGCCGGCTACGACGGCCAGCCGCTGCCGCTGGCCAATCCGGCGCTGATCCTGGTCAGCCGCCTGAAGGTGCAGGGCTTCATCGTCAGCGAGCACATGGAAGACTGGCCACAGGCGCTGAGCGAGCTCGGCACGCTGGTGGCGACCGGCAAGCTGCGCCCGCGCGAAACCATCTCGCAGGGCATCGCATCGGCGCCAGAGGCTTTTCTGGGTCTCCTGAAGGGCAAGAACTTCGGCAAACAGCTCGTCAAACTGATCTGACGCCACCACGTGGAGGCTGGCATGAACACGACCCATGACGTCTTCAACCAGCCCGAGCCGCTGGTCGATGTGAACCTGTTCGAGGGCAACCGGGCCATGCAGGACGCGCTGCGGTTCAACGCGCCGGGCATGTCCACCGTGCCGCTGCAGGCCCTGGGGGAACTGGCGGGCAGCGCCGAGATGCAGAACCACGCCCGGCTGGCCAACGTGTTCACGCCGCAGCTCAAGAGCCACAGCCGCTTTGGCCACCGCATCGACCAGGTCGAGTTCCACCCGAGCTACCACGCGCTGATGGGCGCGGCCACTGCCCACGGCCTGCATGGCACCCCGTTTGCCGATGCCGAGCAGGCCAGCGGTACAGCCCACCTCCAGAGGGCTGCGGCCTTCATGCTCTTCACCGAGCTGGAGCCGTCCATCCTGTGCCCGATATCCATGACCTACGCGGTCACGCCCGCGCTGCGCGACAACCCTGCCATCTACGCCGACTGGGCGCCGCAACTGACCAGCCGCGCCTACGACCCGGCCTTGAAGCTCTGGAAGGACAAGCCCGGCGTGACCATGGGCATGGGCATGACCGAGAAGCAGGGCGGCTCCGACGTGCGGGCCAACACCACGCAGGCCGTGCCCGATGGCAGCGATGCCTGGGGCCAGCGCTTCAAGGTGACGGGCCACAAGTGGTTCTTCTCGGCGCCCATGTGCGACGCCTTCCTCATCCTGGCGCAGACGCCCAGCGGACTGAGTTGCCTGTTCCTGCCGCGCGTGCTGCCCGACGGCACACTCAACGGCCTGTTCATACAGCGCCTCAAGGACAAGCTGGGCAACAAGGCCAACGCCAGCTCCGAGGTCGAGTTCGTCGGCGCCACCGCCTGGCTGGTGGGCGAGGAGGGCAGGGGCGTGCCCCAGATCCTGGCCATGGGCACCATGACCCGGCTCGACTGCGCGCTGGGCACCAGTGCGCTGATGCGCCACGCCCTGTCGATCGCGCTCAACCACACCGCGCAGCGCATGGCCTTCGGCAAGCGGCTGATCGACCAGCCGTTGATGCAGAACGTGCTGGCCGACCTGGCGCTGGAGTCCGAAGCCGCCACCGCGCTGGCCCTGCGGCTGGCGCGCAGCTTCGACCGCGCCGCCAGCGACGAACACGAGCGCGTGATGCAGCGCCTGCTCACGCCGGTGGCCAAGTTCTGGATCTGCAAGCGTGGCAGCCACTTCGCCCAGGAAGCCATGGAGTGCCTGGGCGGCAATGGCTATGTGGAAGAGGGCGGCGAGGGCATCATGGCCCGCATCTACCGCGAGATGCCGGTCAACAGCATCTGGGAGGGTGCTGGCAACATCATGGCGCTGGACCTGCTGCGGGCTCTGCGCAAGGCCGACGCCGCCGCGGCACTGGACCAAGAGCTGGCG
The DNA here is from genome assembly GCA_006227825.1 of Burkholderiales bacterium. Classification (GTDB taxonomy): domain Bacteria; phylum Pseudomonadota; class Gammaproteobacteria; order Burkholderiales; family Burkholderiaceae_C; genus Hydrogenophaga. The sequence continues at coordinate 6,508 of SBFS01000020.1, forward strand.
CCTGCCAGGGGCATGCACCCCGCGCTCGACCACCTGGCCGAGCGGCTGCCGGTGCGCGTGGAGGAGATGGCCACCGAAATGGAGGCCCGCCGCCTGGCGCAGGACGTGGCCCTGGCCGTGCAGGCTGCGCTGCTGGCGCAGACTGCGCCGGCCGCCGTGTTCGGTGCCTTCTGCGAATCGCGCCTGGCCGGGCACTGGGGACACAGCTTCGGCTCACTGGACTCGGGCGTCGACTTTGCAGCCATCGTTGCACGTGCCCAACCCCGTTGAACCCCCAGCCAGAGCCCGTCACCATGGCCGACCTCATCCTGCACCACTACCCGATGTCGCCGTTCGCCGAAAAGGCACGGCTCATGCTGGGCCACAAGGGGCTGGCCTGGAAAAGCGTGTTCATTCCCAGCGTCATGCCCAAGCCCGATGTGGTGGCACTGACCGGCGGCTACCGCCGCACACCGCTGCTGCAGATCGGTGCCGACATCTACTGCGACACGGCGCTGATCGCCACGGTGCTGGAGCATGTCAAGCCCGAACCCGCGCTGTTCCCGGAGCACCTCGAGGGCATCGCCTGCATCGTGGCCCAGTGGGCCGACGGGGAGCTGTTCTGGGCCGCCATGGGCCACAACCTCAGCCCCAAGGGCGCAGCGGCCCTGTTTGCCAACCAGCCGCCCGAGGCGGCGCAGGCCTTTGCGGCCGACCGCGGGGCCATGAGTTCGGGCATGACGCGGTTGCGCCCCGGCGACGCCACCAGCGCCTGCAAGAGCCACCTGCGCCGCCTGGCCCACATGCTGCACGGGCAAGACTTCCTGCTGGGCGACGCGCCCTGCATTGCCGACTTTGCGGCCTACCACCCGCTGTGGTTCACCCGCACCATCGTGCCGGGCATGGCGGGCATCCTCGATGCCACACCCGGCGTGCTGGCCTGGATGGACCGCATGGCCGCCCTCGGCCATGGCAAGCCGGCCAGGCTCACGTCCACCGAGGCCATCGCCATCGCCGCCGCGGCCGAGCCGGCCCCGCTGTCTCAGGAGGCCTTCCAGGACGACCACGGCATCGCGCTGGGCAGCCGCGTCACCATCGCCGCACAGAGTTTCGGCACCGAGACCACCGAGGGCACGCTGGTGGCCGCCACCCGCACCCACTACACCGTCTCGCGCAACGACGACCGCGCAGGCCATGTGCATGTGCATTTCCCGCGCATCGGCTACGTGCTCAAGGAAGTGCGCGCTTGAACCGCCCTGCGCCCCTGTCCGTTCTGCCCGGCCTGCGCTGGCGCTGCCTGCACTTCGACATGCTGGACGCGCACACCCTCTACCGCCTGCTGCGCCTGCGCTCCGAGGTGTTCGTGGTGGAGCAGAACTGCGTGTTCCTGGACATGGACAACGCTGACGCGGCGTGCCACCACCTGCTGGGTGAGCAGGCGGATGGCCCGGATGGCCCCCGTCTGCTGGCCTATGCGCGCCTGGTGCCGGCTGGCGTGAAGTTTCCCGAGGTCAGCATCGGCCGTGTGGTCACCGACCCGGCAAGCCGCACCCGTGGCCTGGGCCACGCCCTGATGCAGGCCGCCCTGCGCGAGGTGCAGGCCCTGTGGGGCACCCAGCCCATCCGCATCGGTGCCCAGGCGCACCTGGAGGCCTTCTACAACCGCCACGGCTTCGTGTCGGACGACAAACCCTATATCGAGGACGGCATCCCGCATCTCGAAATGATCAGACCCTGAAGGAGACAAGCCATGATTTCCGACTTCCAAGGCAAGACCGCCGTGCTGACCGGCGCCGGCTCCGGCTTCGGGCTGGAGTGCGCCCGCATCGGCGCCAAGCTGGGCATGAACCTGGTGCTGGTCGACGTGCAGCAGGACGCGCTGGACAAGGCCCGGGCCGAACTCGAAGCCGCCGGCGCGCCTGTGCTGGCGCGCAAGGTGGACGTGTCCGACGCTGCACAGATGCAAGCGCTGGCCCAGGCCGTGCAGCAGCGCTTTGGCGCGCCGCACTTCGTCTTCAACAACGCGGGCGTGGGCTCGGGCGGCCTGATCTGGGAGAACTCTCTCAAGGACTGGGAATGGGTGCTGGGCGTCAACGTCTGGGGCGTGATCCACGGCGTGCGCCTGTTCACCCCCATGATGCTGGCCGCGGCCAAGGCCGACCCCACGTACCGCGGCCACATCGTCAACACCGCCAGCATGGCCGGCCTGCTGACCCCGCCCAACATGGGCATCTACAACGTCAGCAA
>SBFS01000228.1 GCA_006227825.1 Burkholderiales bacterium
TCCGGCGCCCGCTCCGGCGCCCGCTCCAGCGCCATCCGGGCCCCGTCTCCAGCTCGACCCCGTCGACCTGAGCCTGCCGATGGACCGTGACCCGACCTTGCGCCTGTCATCGACGCTGCTGAGCGAGCCGTCTTCCTCCGAGGAGGCGCGCAACGAGGCCGGCGCGTTGTGGAAGGCCCTCAACGCATCTCCCGAGGACGTCATGCGCGACCTGCGCAAGATGGCGGTCCTCGAAGCCGAAGCCAAGGGGCTGCGGGAAGAAGAGGCCCGCAACCAGGCCATGATCGCCGAGTTGCGCTCCCGGCTGGACGACGCACAGCAGCGCACCTGGCTGACCTACCTGCTGGCGCTCCTGCTGCTGCTCAGCCTGCTGGCACTGGCGGTCCTGATGCGCAAGCGTCGCAGCGAGCTGCGCGACGCGGCCCGCGCCAAGGCCTGGTGGAACGAAGAGGTCGCCCAGCGGCCGCTGACCGAGGCACCCCAGCCCGGTGGGCCCGCCAGCAAGTCCGGCATCGACCTGGACGTCGACCTGGCGGCTCCGGTCAGCGATTCGTCGCTGTCCCCGCTGAGCCAGCCTGCTGCGTTGACCGGCTCTTCGGGGACAGGGCAGCGCGGGGCCGACACGCGCGATTTCTCCCCCAGTGCGATGGGCGTTTCGCGCTCGGTCGCCACCGAAGAGCTGTTCGACGTCCAGCAGCAGGCCGACTTCTTCATCTCCCTTGGGGAGGACGAGCAGGCCATTCAGGTGCTCAAGGATCACCTGGCCGAGAGCCAGGAGCCCAGTCCGCTCGCTTACCTGGACCTCCTCAAGCTCTACCACCGCCTGGGCCGCCGCAGCGAGTACGACGCGGTGCGGGATCGCTTCAACGAGGTGTTCAACGCCGGCGCGCCGCGTTTCGAGCACTTCAGCGACAAGGGGCTGGGCCTGGAAGGCTACGAGACCGCCATGGGTCGCATCGAGGCGCTCTGGCCGCAGCCGCGCGTGCTCGACGTGATCGAAAAATCCATCTTCCGCGATCCGGGCGACAAGGATGGCGAGGTGTTCGACCTGGAAGCCTACCGCGAGCTGCTTTTCCTGCACGCCCTGGCCAAGGACATCATCCGCAAGGAGCAGCGCAGCGACGAGGCGGAAGGAGAGCCTTCACGCCCCGGGTTCGGCCGCACCCGGATACAGCCGCTCAAGGCCGCCGTGGCCGCCGTGGCCGCCGCAGAGGCCGCTGCGGGTGCTCCGACGCAGCCGCAGGACATCTTTCCGCCCGCATCGCCCAACCTGGGCCTCGATGTCGACCTGGACGAACTGGCCGAACTCTCGGCGTTCGAGGCGTCCCTTCCCGATGTGTCGACGAAGGTCGAGCCCACCGCCAGGACCGGAAATCCCGGTGGCCAGAACGAACCGCCGGTCCCGAGCAACCTGATCGACTTCGAGGTGCTCGATTTCCTGCCATCGGCCAGGGGCGACCTCCAGGGCGAGCCCCCCCCGGCCGATGGGACCGGGTCCGGGCGCGCCGGCCCGAAGGGCCAGGGCCAGTCCTGAGAAGCGCCGCTCAGCGCCTGACCTGAAGGGCGCCCGGGTTGACGATGTTCGTGGGTGTTCCCTTGATGAAGTTCACCACGTTGTCGAAAGCCGACGAAAAGTAGGTTTCGTAGCTGTCCTGCTCCACGTACCCGATGTGCGGGGTGCAGATGCAGTTCTCCAGCCGCAGCAGTGCGTGTCCCTGCAGGATGGGTTCGGATTCGAACACGTCGACGGCCGCCATGCCGGGTCGGCCCCGGTTCAGGGCGGCCAGCAGTGCTTCGGGCTCCAGCAGCTCGGCGCGCGATGTGTTCACCAGCAGACCCGTCGGCTTCATCAGGGACAGGTCGTCCAGCGTGATCGACCCGGCATTGCGCTCGCTCAGGCGCAGGTGCAGGCTCAGCACGTCCGATTCGGCAAACAGGCTGGCCCGGCTTTCCGCCAGTTCGAAGCCGTCGGCGGCGGCGCTGGCGCGCGAGGTCTCGCTGCCCCAGACGATGACCCGCATGCCGAAGGCCCGGCCATAGGCGGCGACCAGGCGACCGATGCGTCCGTAGCTCCAGATGCCCAGCGTCTTGCCGCGCAGCACCATGCCGATGCCGAAGTTCGTGGGCATGGCCGACGACTTGAGCCCCGACTGCTGCCAGGCCCCGTGCTTGAGGTTGGCCACGTATTGCGGAATGCGCCGCATGGCCGACATGATCAGTGCCCAGGTCAGCTCGGCGGTGGCGAACGGCAGTCCGGCTCCCTCGGCGATGGCAATCCCCCGTTCGGTGCAGGCGTGGATGTCGATGTGTCCGCCAACACGGCCGGTCTGTGCGATCAGTTTCAGGCGTGGGAGCTTCTCCACCAGCTGGCGGGTGACCGTCGTGCGTTCCCGGATCAGCACCAGGATGTCGGCATCCCGCAGCCGGATGGACAACTGGCCCACCCCCTTGACCGTGTTGGTGAAGACCTTGGCCGGATACGGTTCGAGTTTCTCGGCGCAGCGCAGCTTGCGGACGGCGTCCTGATAGTCGTCCAGAATCACGATGTTCATGGCCCTATTGTGCCCCGAAGGGCAAGCCATGCTGCGCTGCAGCGCAGCGGGCGCATCCCCGCTCGGACGGCGCAGACCCGCGAACGGTTGCGGCGGCCGAAGCCGGCCGCCGCAACCGATGGATCACTTCACTGCCGGCTTTTGTTCTGGTGCTCTTCGAGGGCGGCGAGCCGGTCCAGTTCGGCGCAGACGTCGCTCATGCGACCCGAGATGACCAGCCGAGCGTTTCCGGGGGCATCGGACAGGGGGCTGCTGCGTCGTGTCACACGCAGCGCCGGTGTGCCGCGGCGCGCGCAGCCGTGGGCTTGCACGCGCTGCACCGGCGGCCAGGCCTGCATGTCCCGCGAGACCCGGTGACCGAGCCGGGAGAGGCCCGAGCGGCAGGCCTGGGCAAGACCGTGGATGCAGCGGTGCCACCAGGTGGGCGAGGTCTCTGGCGAAGCCTTGGGCATCGGGGGCCAGCAGTCGAGCGTGACAAGCGGTTGGCGCCAGGTGCTGTTGTGAAGACGGATTCCCATGTGAAACTCCATTGATTGGGGTTGGACACAGGCAGGATTGGTCGGTGGTCGCCCGCGCAGGGATGTCCTCTCAAGTGCCGTTGCGGACACAGACAGGCCCATCGCCCGCCACCTGCGCGGGTGTTGCGGAACCGGTGGCTCAGAGCTGGAAACTGTTTCGGATCAGGCCGACGGCCAGGCCCTCGATCTCGAAGGGTTCTCCGGGGGACACCACGATGGTGGGGTAGTCGGGGTTTTCGGCCAGCAGTTCGACATGGTCCTGGCGGCGCATGAAGCGCTTGACGGTCACTTCCTCGCCCAGCCGCGCGACCACGATCTGGCCGTTTCGGGCGTCCCTGGCCGACTGGACGGCGAGCAGATCACCATCCAGGATGCCGACGTCGCGCATCGACATGCCGCGCACCCGCAAGAGGTAGTCCGGGGTCTGCCGGAACAGGTGGCGTTCGACCTGGAAAGTCTGGTCGATGTGTTCCTGGGCCAGAATGGGAGAGCCCGCGGCCACCCGGCCGATCAGGGGGAGGACCAGTTGCGACAGGTCGGGCAGTGGCAGTGTAAGCTGGCGGGACCGGGCGGCGTTGATCGACTGCAGGTCGGCGCTGCGAAGGCGTATGCCGCGCGAGGTGCCGCCCACCAGCTCGATCACGCCCTTGCGTGCCAGGGCCTGCAGGTGTTCTTCGGCCGCATTGGCCGACCTGAACCCCATGTCGCGGGCGATCTCGGCCCGTGTGGGAGGTGCTCCGGTGCGTGCCACGGTCTGCTGGATGAGCTCGAGGATCTGCTGCTGTCGCGCAGTGAGCTTGGGCGATGCCTGAATGTTGTCGATCATGTGCACCTCGGCGGTGGGCGGGCAGGAATGGATCTGTTTTTGTATCCAGTAACTGTATTTTTGATCAGCTTGGAGGATTTTGCAAGTGTCCATCTCAGATGACCCAGGCCGCGCCTTGCCCACGGTGGTCGTGATCGGAACGGGCGGAACGATCGCCGGGCGCGCTGCCAGTGCCCACGATCTGGTCGGGTACACCGCGGGACAGGTGGGTGTGGCCGAGCTGCTGGCGGGTCTCGGCGGCGCCGAAGAGGGGCCGGTCGATGTGGAGCAGGTGGCCCAGATCAACAGCAAGGACATGGACCTGCCTGTCTGGCAGCGGCTGTGCGAGCGTGTGGCCCATCACCTCGGGCGGCCCGAGGTGGCCGGCCTGGTGATCACCCACGGAACCGACACGCTGGAGGAAACCGCCTTCCTGCTGCAGTGCCTGATTCGTCCCGCGAAACCCGTGGTGCTGACCTGTGCCATGCGACCGGCCACCGCGCTGGCCCCTGACGGACCGCAGAACCTCGGCGATGCGCTGCGGCTGGCCCGGCACCCGGGTGCGCAGGGGGTTCTGGTCGCCTGTGCCGGACGTGTCCATGGAGCGGCCGAGGTGAGCAAGGTCCACACCTACCGCCTGGATGCCTTCGACTCCGGCGATGCCGGTCCGGTGGCCCAGATCGAGAACGGGCAGGTGCGGTGCTGGAGGCCCTGGCCGGGGCAGGGGTTCGATGCGGTGCCCGATGGGCGCAAGCGCCTCCAGGCCTTTCTGGCCCTCGATGGGCTGCCCCGGGTCGAGCTGCTGTACAGCCACGCCTGTGCCGACGGCGAGATCGTGCGGGCCCTGCTGGCCCAGTCCGTTTCCGCTGGCGGTCGTTTGCAGGGGCTGGTGGTTGCCGGGACCGGCAACGGCACCCTGCACCATCGCCTGGAGGATGCCTTGGCCGAGGCGTTGGCTGCCGGGGTCCGGGTGGTGCGGGCGACCCGCTGTGCGCAGGGGCAGGTGATTCCTCTGACGGAGGATCGGCTGGAGCCCAGTCGCGGCCTGTCACCCGTCAAGGCACGGCTGGCCCTGATGCTGGACCTGATCGGTCACTGAGCATGTGGCAGGCACTGGCGGCCCACCCCTGGGCCTATCCGATGCTCGAGGTGGTGCACATCCTCGGCATCGGCCTGCTGCTGGGCAATCTGCTGTTGCTGGAGCTGCGTTTGTGGGGCATCGGTGCGTCCCTCCCCGTGCGGCCGCTGGCCCGGGTCTGCCTGACCCTGGTGGTGCTGGGTTTCTTGCTGGCAGCAGCCAGCGGGCTGCTGATGTTCGCCACCCGGGCCGAGGAACTGCTGGCCAATCGCGCGTTCACAGTCAAGATGCTGCTGCTGATGCTCGCCGGAGCCAATGCGGCCTGGTTCCATGGCCGGGGCTCTTTGGACCGGCTGGATCGCACGGCGCGTGGCCTGATGTTGCTGTCCACCCTGATCTGGGTGCTGGTGGTGACCTGTGGCCGCTGGATCGCCTACCTCTGACGCAACCGAAAGGAGAATTCCATGCATCGACGTGATTGGCTGGTCGCCGGCGCCTGTGCCGGCCTCCTGCCCCTGGCCAGGGCGCACCACGGGTGGAGCAGTTTCGACCAGGACCGACCGGTCTATCTGGAGGGGCAGGCCGTCGAGGTGCGGTGGCGCAACCCGCATGCAGAGCTCGTCCTGGAACTGCCAGCCGAACTTCGTCTCCCGGCCGACCTGGCGCAGAGGCCGTTGCCGGCACAGACCGCCGGTATCGACGGACGGGCCCTGATGGCCAAGGCGGTGCTGCCACGCCGGCAGGACAGGCGCTGGGAGGTCGAACTGGCGCCGCTGTTCCGGCTGGGCCAGTGGCAACTGGCCGAAATCGCCGCAGGAACCCCGCTGTCCGTGGTCGGATTCACCTTCAAGGAAGAGCGCGGTGAGCCCCTGCTGCGCGCCGAGTACCTTTTCGTTGGAGGCCGGGCCTACGGGCTGCGCTCCAGCCCGGCCTGACGACGCGCCGCCGGACGCTCAACCGGCCAGCGCCTCGAAGGCCCTGGCCGTGATCTCGTCGACGGAACCCAGGCCGCTGATGGCGCGGTACCGGGGTGCGGCATCGGGCTCGCGACGGGCCCATTCGCTGTAGTAGTCGACCAGCGGCCGCGTCTGGGCGCTGTAGACCTCAAGGCGCTTCTTGACGGTCTCTTCCTTGTCGTCGTCGCGCTGGATCAGCGGCTCGCCGGTGACGTCATCCCGGCCCTCCACCTTGGGAGGGTTGAACTTGACATGGTAGGTGCGGCCCGACGCCGGGTGGGAGCGGCGGCCGCTCATGCGCTCGATGATGGCGTCGAAGGGCACATCGATCTCGAGCACGTAGTCGAGCTTGACCCCGGCGGCCTTCATCGCGTCGGCCTGGGGGATGGTGCGGGGGAAGCCGTCGAACAGGAAGCCTCGGGCACAGTCCGGCTGGGCGATGCGCTCCTTGACGAGATTGATGATCAGGTCGTCGCTGACCAGGCCGCCGGAGTCCATCACCGACTTGGCCTGCAGGCCCAGGGGCGTTCCGGCCTTGACGGCGGCGCGCAGCATGTCACCGGTGGAGATCTGGGGGATGCCGTATTTCTGGCAGATGAAGGTGGCTTGCGTACCCTTGCCGGCACCGGGGGCGCCCAAAAGAATCAGTTTCATGGCTTTCCTTGTCTTGCGTATCACAGGCGCGACCACTTGTCTCGGGTGGTCGCTGCGAGGCCGGCCGCCTCTGGCAACGCGATGAGGATAGCATGGTGAACCCCGACGCTGGCTTACACGGCACGGGCCTGGCGCGGGCAGACCGGCTCAGCCGCCGCCGGTGCGGGCGATCAGGGACCGCACGTGCTCCAGGTCCTGCGGGGTGTCGACGCCCGGCCCCGGCGTTCGGTCGCTGCGGTGCACCGCGATGCGGCCTCCGTGCCAGAGCACGCGCAACTGCTCGAGCGACTCGGTCCGCTCCTCGGGTGCCGGCTCCAGGCCGGGGAATTGCCTCAGGAAACCGGCGCGGTAGGCGTAGATGCCGATGTGCCGCAGCGGTGCCGGCGAGGGCAGGGTCAGCGCGTCGGGGGCGTCGCGCCAGAACGGGATCGGTGCCCTGCTGAAGTACATGGCCGTTCCCTGGCGGTCGGTGACCACCTTGACGACGTTCGGGTTGTACAGGCTGCCCGCATCGGCGACGGGGTGGGCTGCCGTGCTCATGACGCAGTCGGGACGCTGCCCCAGGGTGTCGGCCACGGCGTCGATGAGGGCGGGCTCGATCAGGGGTTCGTCTCCCTGCACGTTGACGACCAGGGCATCCGCGTCCAGGCCGAGCAGCCGGCAGGCCTGGGCCAGCCGGTCGCTGCCGCTGGGATGGCTGGCGTCGGTCATCAGGGCCTGGATGCCGTGGCGCTGGCAGGCCCGGACAATGCGCTCGTCATCCGCAGCCACCCAGACCGACTGTGCGGCACTTCGCCCGGCCTGGAGCGCCACCCGCACCACCATCGGCAGACCGGCGATGTCCGCCAGCGGCTTGTCCGGCAGCCGGGAAGAGGCCATCCGTGCCGGGATGAGCACCGTGAACGGTTGTGCCGGCATGGCGGTGCCTCAGGCGGCGCTGCTGCGCCGGGCCAGCCGCTCGAGTTCGTCGTCGCTCAGGGTGCGCGCCTCGTGTTCGAGCAGGATCGGGATGTCATCCCGGATCGGGTAGGCCAGGCGGGCACTGCGCGAGACGAGTTCCTGGCGCTCCCGGTCCAGGACCAGGGGGCCTTTGGTGACCGGGCAGACCAGCAGTTCAAGCAGTTTGGTGTCCATGGGGCGATGATAGTGCCCCGGAGCCAGGGGCTGCCTGCCCTGTGCGTGCCCCTGTCCGGGAGGGCGGTGCGGGCAGGCGCGCTTGCAGCGCGTCGAAGAAGGCCGGGTCGATGTCGAGCTCCAGCGCCACGGCCCAGACCGCCGGGTCGCCGGCCCGCCGGACCTCGGCGAGCTTGGGCCGGTCCTTTTCGGTGCAGACCACCGGCAGGCCGGCAGCCAGCACGGGTGCATAGGCTTCGCGCGGCGCATGGTCCGCCAGGGCCCATGTCCTTTCGGGCACACAGCCCTGCGCGCGCAGCATGTCGAAGAAGCGCTGTGGCTGGGCCAGGCCCGCGACCGCCGCGAAAGGGGCGGCGGCCAGGTCACGCAACGGCACGGACCGGCCATCGGTGTCCGTTGCGGAGCCACCCAGCCGGCGCCGGCCATGGAAGCAGGGCACCGGTGCGGGACAGTCAACCTCGGGAGGGGGCCGGTCTTCGCGGTGCTGGACCAGCACCAGGTCGGGCATTCTGGCCCATCTTCCCGGCGGCCAGGGTTCCCGCAGCAGCCCGGCCGGCAGCAGCCAGCCGTTGCCGACGCCCCGCTCGTCGAACACCGCCACCGACACGTCTGCGTGCAGGGCCAGGTGCTGCAGGCCGTCGTCGCACAGCAGCAGGTCGACGTCGGGATGGGCCGCCAGCAGGGCCTGTCCTGCAGCGACGCGGTCGGCGCCGACGAACACCGGGACACCCGAACGGCGGCGAATCAGCGCCGGCTCGTCGCCGCTTTCGGTGACCGGGGTCTGCAGGCAGACCTCCCGGACGCCCGACCCCCGCCGCCCGTGTCCGCGCGAGATGACGCCCGGCTGCCAGCCGCGCCGGCGAAGGTGTTCGGTCAGCGACAGCACCGTGGGTGTCTTGCCGGCCCCGCCGACGACCAGGTTGCCGACCACCAGCACAGGCACCGGCAGCCGGCTGACCTTCAGCCAGCCCAGACGGAAGGCCAGCTGCCTGAGCAGGACGAGCACCCCGTAGACAGCGGCCAGCGGGCGGCGTCGCCAGGCAGGCCAGCCGCGCTGCATGGCCTCGGACTGCCAGCGGGCGTGGCGTTGCGCCTGGCTCATGGGGCAGGTGTCAGGGCCGTTGGCCGTCGCTGCGCCGGCCCGAGGGCTGCTGGGTGGCGAAGGTGATCTGGACCAGGCCCGCCCGGCGTGCGGCGTCCATCACGTTGATCACCGACTGGTGGGTGGCCGCCGCGTCCGCGCTGATCACGACCACCACATCCTGGCTGGCCTGGCTCGCCTGCACCAGCGCCCGCGTCAGGGCCTCCACGCCGGCCCCTTCGAGCACCTGCTGGTTCAGCGCGTAGCGGCCGTCGCTGCTGACCGAGACCACCACTTCCCTCGGCTTGTCCCGGGGCGCCTGCGCATCGGCCACCGGCAGGCTCACCTGCAGTTCGGTGTACTTGCTGTAGGTCGTGGTCATCATGAGGAAGATCAGCACGACCAGCAGGATGTCGATGAACGGGATCAGGTTGATCTCCGGCTCTTCTCGGGATCCGGGGCGGAAGTTCATGCGGTCTCCGGCGACGACGTGGGGTGGCCGATCAGGCCCGTGTCGAGATCAGGTGGCGGGCGAACCGTTCGGAGGCCACCTCCATCGAGAGCAGGTAGGCGTCCACCCGCGCACGGAAGTAACGCCAGAAGATCAGGGCCGGAATGGCCACCATCAGACCGAACGCGGTGTTGTACAGCGCGATCGAGATGCCGCGTGCCAGCTGGACCGGATCGCCACCGCCGGGACTGGTGCCCATGCCGCCGTCCATGCCCTGCGAGGCGAAGATCTCGATCATTCCGATCACCGTGCCCAGCAGGCCCAGCAAGGGTGCTGCCGAGGCAATGGTGGCCAGCGCGCCCAGGTAACGCTGGAGCTTGGCTGCCGCGTGGCGGCCGGCGCCCTCCAGGTTGGAGCGCAGCTCGTCCTCGCTGGCGCGGGGGTTCTGGTGGAAGGTCCGGAAGCCGCTGGCCAGCACCTCGCCGAGCACCGAGTTCTGCTCCAGCTGCTTGACCACCTCCGGACCGGGCAGGCCCTTGCGCGAGACCATGATCACCTCGTCCAGCAGCTTGGGCGGCACGATCCGGTCGCTCTTGAGGCTGATGAAGCGTTCGATGATCAGGGCGAGCCCGACGATGGAGCAGGCGATCAGGGGCCAGATCGGCCAGCCGGCGGCTTGTATGATGGACAGCAAAACGGGTCTCCGTGCGGGCAGCGCTGCCTTGGGCGCCGCCAGGTGAATTCGCCCTGATTATGGCGCAGCGGGCGTTCCTGCCATCGCCGGCGTCCGACCTGCTGTCCACCGGAGGGCTTGTGGATATCTTTGTGGACAAATTGGCCGCCAGGACCCTGGCCTGCGTTTGCGGTGGCCTTCGCTGCCGGGCATGGCGCGGGCGGCCATGAGATTTCCACGCCAGATCAAGGGTTTGCAGGTGTGCCCGTATCAAGGCCGGGTTGATTGGCAGAGAAGCCCCCGTCCCAGGGGCCTGTGGACACATTTCTTGCGGAAGGCCTCATGAATCCAGCGCTCTCGACAGCCGATGCAACTGCGGCGGGGCCTGTGTGGGCGGTTGGCCCGCTGATGCGAGCCATTGCGGACACCCTGGCCAGCCGGTTCAATCCGGTCGCGGTCCGGGCAGAGATTTCGGGCTTCTCGCGCGCGGCCAGCGGGCATTGCTACTTCGCCCTCAAGGACGACACCAGCCAGATCCGGTGTGCCCTGTTCCGGCGCTCGGCCGAACAGCTGGCATTCCAGCCTCGTGACGGGTTGCTGGTCGAGGCCCGGGGGCGCCTGGATGTCTACGGCCCGCGGGGCGACCTCCAGCTGATTGTCGAGACCCTGAGCCTGGCCGGGCAGGGTGGCCTGTTCGAACAGTTCCTGCGCCTGAAGGCGCGCCTGGAGGCCGAGGGGCTGTTCGAGCCGGCACGCAAGCGGCCGCTGCCCGCCCAGCCCCGATCGCTCGGCCTGGTGACCTCGCTGGGTGCGGCGGCGCTGCGCGACGTCGCCACCGCTCTGGCGCGGCGGGTTCCCCATCTGCCGGTGTGGCTGTTTCCGGCCTCGGTGCAGGGGGCCGGGGCGCCCCAGGAACTGGTCCGGGCGCTGGAAGCGGCCTACGAGAGGCACCGCACCCATGGCGACATCGACGTGCTGTTGCTGGTGCGCGGGGGCGGGTCCCTGGAGGACCTGTGGGCCTTCAACGACGAGGCGGTGGTGCGTGCCGTCACCCGTGCCCCGATGCCGGTGATCTGCGGGGTCGGACACGAGACCGATTTTTCGCTGTCCGATTTTGCGGCCGACCTGCGCGCCCCCACGCCCACCGCTGCGGCGGAGCTGTGTGCCCCCACGCGTGAGCAGCGCCTGGGCGAGCTGGCCCATCTGGAGGCGCGTCTGTCGCGGTGCGTGCAGGACACAATCGATGGCCGTGCCCAGCGGCTGGACTGGCTGGCTCAGCGCATGGGCCGTCCCTCGGCGCGCCTGCACATGGCAGGGCGGCATCTGGTGGAACTGCAGCACCGGCTCCAGGCGGGGGTTCGGCTGGAGTTGCAGCACGGACGCTCCCGGTTCGATGCCGTGGGGCGCGAGATGCCGCAGGCTCTGCAACGTTCCCTGGTCGGCCAGCGCCAGCGGCTGGAGCAGGCGTCGACGGCACTGGGCCTGCTGGACCCCCGGCTGGTCCTGCAAAGGGGCTATGCGCTGCTGACCGACCCGCAAGGCCAGGTCGTGATGCGAAAGGACCAGGTCCACCCCGGGCAGGATCTGCGGGCCAGCCTGAGCGACGGCGATCTGCTCCTGCGCGTGCGCTGAAGGCCTGCCCTGGACGGCGGCTGCAATGCCCTTGCCCGTGCGATGGGCGACGGCCATGCCTACAATGTCCGACTGGCCTGCAGGGTCGATTGCCCTGCGCATCCGTTCACCACACCACACCAAGAGGACCCACATGGAACACACCCTGCCCGCACTGCCTTACGGCCTGGACGACCTGGCTCCGCACTACAGCCGCGAAACCCTGGAGTTCCACCATGGCAAGCACCACAACGCCTACGTGGTCAACCTCAACAACCTGCAGAAGGGCACCGAGTTCGAGAACATGGACCTGGAGTCCATCGTGAAGAAGTCCAGCGGCGGCATCTACAACAACGCGGCCCAGATCTGGAACCACACCTTCTTCTGGAACTGCATGAAGCCCAACGGCGGCGGTGAGCCGTCCGGTGCGCTGGCAGCAGCCATCAACGCCAAGTGGGGCAGCTACGCCGCTTTCAAGGAGGCCTTTGTCAAGAGCGCGGTCGGCAACTTCGGTTCCGGCTGGACCTGGCTGGTCAAGAAGGCCGACGGCAGCGTCGACATCGTCAACATGGGTGCCGCCGGCACCCCGCTGACCACCGGGGACAAGGCCCTGCTGACCGTGGACGTGTGGGAGCACGCCTACTACATCGACTACCGCAACCTGCGCCCCAAGTTCGTCGAGACCTTCCTGGACAAGCTGGTGAACTGGTCGTTCGCAGAGAAGAACTTCGGCTGATTCCTGCTGGCCGGTCCGGCCTGTCATGCCTGCCAGACCCGGGTGGTCCTTCCGCCCGGGTCTTTTTTTGTCCTGCCGTGGCATGCCGGCCGGAAGCGGAGCGGTTTTCTTGCCGAAATTTTCAAGGCATGAAATATCAGTTCAAAAAATGGCAAAAAGGTCAGAGCCCTGAAAGCAAAATCGGTCACGATCCTTTGGAGGGACGTGGCCGCTTCCTGCGCCGTCCCGGGGCATCGAGAACGACATCCGGAGATCCTTCATGAGCAATTCCCCTTCGACCATCATCTACACGCTGACCGACGAGGCGCCGCTGCTGGCCACCAGCGCGTTTCTGCCCGTGGTGCGTGCCTTCACCGCGCCGGCTGGCGTGCAGGTCGACACGAGCGACATTTCAGTTGCCGCGCGCATCCTGGGCAACTTCCCGGAGTACCTCAGTGAGGCGCAGCGCGTCCCCGACCATCTGGCCGAGCTGGGCAAGCTCACGCTCAAGCCGGAGGCCAACATCATCAAGCTGCCCAACATCAGTGCCTCGGTGGCCCAGCTGGTGGCGGCCATCAAGGAGCTGCAGGCCAAGGGCTATGCGGTGCCCGACTACCCCGAGAATCCGAAGACGGACGAGGAGAAGGCGATCAAGGCGCGCTACGGCCGGTGCCTCGGGTCAGCCGTGAATCCGGTGCTGCGCGAGGGCAACTCCGATCGCCGGGCCCCGCGGGCGGTCAAGGAGTACGCGCGCAAGAACCCGCACAGCATGGGCGAATGGAGCCAGGCCTCGCGGACCCACGTCTCCCACATGCACCATGGCGACTTCTACCATGGCGAGAAGTCCATGACGCTGGACCGCGCGCGCCGCGTCAGGATGGAGCTGCTGACCCGCAGCGGCAAGACCATCGTCCTCAAGCCCGAGGTCCAGCTGCAGGACCGCGAGGTGATCGACAGCATGTTCATGAGCAAGAAGGCCCTGGTGGCCTTCTACGAGAAGGAGATCGAGGACGCCCGCAAGACCGGCGTGATGTTCTCGTTGCACGTCAAGGCCACCATGATGAAGGTGTCCCACCCGATCGTGTTCGGCCACTGTGTCCGGATCTTCTACAAGGAGGCGTTCACCAAACATGCCCAGACCTTCAGGGAGCTGGGCGTGAACGTCAACAACGGCATGGTCGATCTCTACAACAAGATCGAGAAGCTGCCCGCCTCGCTGCGGGACGAGATCAAGCGCGACCTGCATGCCTGCCACGAGCACCGCCCCGAGCTGGCCATGGTGGACTCGGCCAAGGGCATCACCAATTTCCATTCGCCCAACGACGTGATCGTGGATGCGTCGATGCCCGCGATGATCCGCAACGGCGGCAAGATGTGGGGCGCCGACGGCCGGCTCAAGGACGTCAAGGCCGTGATGCCCGAGTCGACCTTCGCCCGCATCTACATGGAGATGATCAACTTCTGCAAGTGGCACGGCGCCTTCGACCCCAGGACCATGGGCACGGTGCCCAACGTGGGACTGATGGCCCAGCAGGCCGAGGAGTACGGCTCGCACGACAAGACCTTCGAGATTCCCGAGGATGGCGTGGCCAACATCACCGATGTGGAAACCGGCGAGGTCCTGCTGAGCCAGAACGTCGAGGAGGGGGACATCTGGCGCATGTGCCAGGTCAAGGATGCAGCCATCCGTGACTGGGTCAAGCTGGCCGTCAACCGGGCGCGCCATTCGGGCATGCCCGTCGTGTTCTGGCTCGACCCCTACCGTCCGCACGAGGCGCAGCTCATCACCAAGGTCAAGATGTACCTGCACGAGCACGACACCACCGGTCTGGACATCCAGATCATGAGCCAGGTGCGCGCCATGCGCTACACCTTGGAGCGCGTCATCCGCGGCCTGGACACCATCAGTGCCACCGGCAACATCCTGCGCGACTACCTGACCGACCTGTTCCCCATCATGGAGCTCGGAACCTCGGCCAAGATGCTGTCCATCGTGCCGCTGATGGCGGGCGGTGGCATGTACGAGACCGGCGCCGGCGGTTCTGCGCCCAAGCATGTGCAGCAGCTGGTGGAGGAGAACCACCTGCGCTGGGATTCGCTGGGTGAGTTCCTTGCCCTGGCCGTGTCCCTGGAGGACCTGGGAATCAAGAGCGGCAACGCCAAGGCCAAGCTGCTGGCCCGCACGCTCGATGCCGCCACCGGCAAGCTGCTGGACAACCGCAAGTCACCGTCGGCCAGGACGGGGGAACTGGACAACCGCGGCAGCCAGTTCTACCTGGCCCTGTACTGGGCGCAGGAACTGGCGGCCCAGACCGAGGATGCCGAACTGGCCGAGCGGTTCGCCCCGCTGGCCCGCACCCTCGCCGCGCAGGAGCAGACCATCGTGGCGGAGATGGCGGCCGTCCAGGGCACGCCTGCGGACATCGGCGGCTACTACAAGCCCGACGTGGACAAGCTGGCCCGGGTGATGCGGCCCAGTCCCACCTTCAACCAGGCCCTGGCCGCCGTGGCGGCCTGAGATCCGGGATCCTCAGCGGCCGCCGAAAGGCGGTCCGCCCAGGCGAAAGCCCGGCCCGATGCCGCGCCGGGCAAACCAGCCCTGGTGCATCTCGAGCACGTACCGCACCGGTCTGGCCGAGCAGTGGGAGTCGAGCGAGAGCGGCTTCATGTCGGCCAGGTTGACGATGGTGCCGTCGTCTTCCACGAAGGCCGCCGTCAGCGGAAGCAGGGTGTTCTTCATCCAGAAGCACTGCACGGCCGGCTGCTCGAAAACGAACAGCATGCCTTCATGGGCCGGCATGTCCTTGCGGTGCATCAGCCCGATGGAGCGCTGCTGTGCCGTGGCGGCAACCTGCGCCTGGATCAGGTGCATGCCGGCCTTGAGCGTGGTCCGGGGAAGGTCGAGCTGCGGTGCTTCCTGTGCGCAGGCGAATGCGGCCAGGCCGGCCAGCACCAGGGCGATGAAGGGGCGTCGAAGGACAGGGGGCAGGGCGTCACGCATGGCCGGATTGTCACTCAAGAGGCGGGCCCTGGCCGAAACACCACGACGGGTGCGCTGGGGCTCTTGCGCTGCGCCGGAGGGGCTAGAATTTCAACAGCGTCCTGCCGGACCCGGGCAGGACGGTGACCTGTCTTACAACGCATCCCAACCGGAGACCCGTTCCATGTACCAGCACATCAAGGTGCCCGCCGCAGGCCAGAAGATCACCGTCAATCCCGACATGTCCCTGAACGTGCCGGACGAGCCCGTCGTCCCCTACATCGAGGGTGACGGCACCGGCATGGACATCACGCCGGTGATGCTCAAGGTGGTCGATGCGGCCGTGGCCAAGGCATACGGCGGCAAGCGCAAGATCCACTGGATGGAGGTCTACGCGGGTGAGAAGTCGACCCAGGTCTACGGTCCCGATGTCTGGCTGCCCGAGGAGACCCTCGCCGCCCTCAGGGAATACGTGGTCTCGATCAAGGGCCCTCTGACCACCCCTGTCGGTGGCGGCATCCGCTCGCTCAACGTGGCGCTGCGGCAGGAACTGGACCTGTACGTCTGCCTGCGTCCGGTACAGTACTTCAAGGGCGTGCCTTCACCGCTCAAGGAGCCCGAGAAGACCAACATGGTGATCTTCCGGGAGAACTCCGAGGACATCTACGCCGGCATCGAATACGAGGCCGAGACCGAGAAGGCGCGCAAGCTCATCCGTTTCCTGATCGACGAGATGGGGGTGACCAAGATACGCTTCCCCGAGACCTCGGGCATCGGCGTCAAGCCCGTTTCCCGCGAGGGCACCGAACGTCTGGTGCGCAAGGCCATCCAGTACGCGGTCGACAACGACAAGCCCAGCGTGACCCTGGTGCACAAGGGCAACATCATGAAGTACACCGAAGGCGGCTTCAGGGACTGGGGCTATGCGCTCGCCCAGAGGGAGTTCGGGGCCGAGCCGATCGATGGCGGGCCGTGGTGCAAGTTCAAGAACCCCAAGACCGGCAAGGACATCATCGTCAAGGACTCGATCGCCGATGCCTTCCTGCAGCAGATCCTGCTGCGTCCGGCCGAGTATTCGGTGATCGCCACCCTGAACCTCAACGGCGACTACATCTCCGATGCGCTGGCGGCCCAGGTTGGGGGTATCGGCATTGCGCCCGGCGCCAACCTGTCCGATTCGGTGGCCTGTTTCGAGGCCACCCACGGCACGGCCCCGAAGTACGCCGGCAAGGACTACGTCAACCCCGGTTCGGAGATCCTGTCGGCCGAGATGATGCTGCGCCACATGGGCTGGACGGAGGCGGCCGACCTCATCATCTCCAGCATGGAGAAGGCCATCCAGTCCAAGAAGGTCACCTACGACTTCGCCCGCCTCATGGACGGCGCCACCCAGGTGTCCTGCTCCGGCTTCGGCCAGGTCATGATCGACCACATGTGAGCGGCCGGCGGGGCACGGCCGGCGCCCCGCCGATCGTGCCCCGCCGCATGGAGCATGCGGCCGGTGCAGGCTCAGCCGGCGGCAGCTGCCGGCCGGCGCGGTGCGCGCGCGGTCTTGGCCGGGGCCGCGGACCGGGCCGGTGCCTTGCGTTTTGCGGCAGGGGCAGCCGGCGAAGCCTTGCGGCTTCGCGTCGGGGCGCTTCGTGTCGGCTTCTGCACGGTGGCTTCGGCTGCCGCCGCCTCGCTGACCTTCACCGATTTCCTTGCCGGCGCACGTTTGCTGTTCCCGGACGCCGGCGCAGCCTTGGCCGGCGTGCCCGTCGCCTGGGGCTTCCAGGTGCGGCGTGCCTTCTTGGCCAGCGCGACGACACGGGCGATGTCCTCGTCCGAGTAGACACCCTTGGCGCCCGAAATGGCCGCCAGCTTCATGCCGTGCTTGAGCCCGAGTCGGTAGATCTCCTTGACCTTGGGCCACTCGGTGTCGCGGCCGATGGTGAAGACCTCGAAACGGCCTTCGAGCGCCAGCACGATGGTTTCGGCCAGGCAGGCATAGATGACGTTCGGTGGCAGCCCGATGCTCTTGAGGCCCTTGACCTGCGTCGGCAGCTCGATCTCGCCCGACTCGATCACCAGCACGTCGGGCCGCTTGGCCACCTCCTCGGGCGGCAGATCCAGCGGGCGTGCCACATCGGTGATCACGCAGCCGGGCTTGACCTTCATGATGTCGAGGATCTTCTTGCCGGCACCTGAGGTGCTGGTCACGATCATGTCCATCTCGCCGAGCAGTTCGTCGTAATTGTCCGAGCACACCACATCCGCGTCCGGCGCGTCCTTGAGGATGGACGCCTTGAGCTGCTCGAGCTTGCCCAGGTCGCGCCCGGCGATCACGACCTGCTGGAAGGCCATGGCCAGCAGGCGGGCACTGACCGATCCGATCGATCCGGTGGCGCCGATGACCATGGTCTTGGCCATCACCTTCTTGGTCTGTGGATGCAGCTTGACCAGCCCCATGCGCTTCATCGCGTCGGCCGCCGCCCACAGGGCGCCGGAGGCCGAGTAGCTGTTGCCGGTGGTGATGGGAATGCGTGCCCGCCGGGCCACCGTCACGCCGGCATCGCCGACCACCTTGGTGAAGGCGCCCAGGCCCATGATCTGTGCCCCGAGCTTCTCGGCCATCTCGGCCGCGGCCAGCAGCCGCCGGTAGGTGAACTCGGGGCTGCGTGCCAGCATTTCCTTCGGCGTGCCGCCCACCGTGATCAGCCAGCCCTCGGCCTCGGCGCCGGTGGGAGAGACGATGTTCTCCATCTTGCAGTACACCATCGGCGGCATGTGCGCCGCCAGGGTCTCGACCTTGTCCATGACGAACTTGGGGGTCGCCCTGGGGATCGGTATGCCCTTCTTGATGAACTCCTGGCTCAGCGGATGGATCACGAAGGCAAAGCGGCGGATGTTGCGGAAATGTCCCGTCGGGTGCAGCAGGCGGGGCTGGATGTCGAGTTCGTCGATGATCTCCATGAAGTCGTCGTCGGACACGGCTTCGGAAGGCTTGCCCAGCGCGGCCAGGATCATGGCCTCGATCACATTGCTGCCGACCACGCGCTCGAAGAGCTGCGGAGACACGT
The DNA here is from genome assembly GCA_006227825.1 of Burkholderiales bacterium. Classification (GTDB taxonomy): domain Bacteria; phylum Pseudomonadota; class Gammaproteobacteria; order Burkholderiales; family Burkholderiaceae_C; genus Hydrogenophaga. The sequence continues at coordinate 18,268 of SBFS01000228.1, forward strand.
CGATCACCAGGTTGACGTGGCAGCGCTTGAAGAAGGCCAGCCTGTCCTCGTCGACCGCCGAGGTGATGATGGTCTTGCCGGCCAGGTTCTTGGGGGTGCCCACCTCCCTGAGTTCATGGAAGGTGCCGACGATCACATGCGAGCGGGCGACCTCGGCGCCGATGCGCGACCGCTTGAAACCCGCAAGTGCGGCTTCCAGCATTTCACCCGGTCGGCCCGACAGCGCCAGGTCGCTGCCCTTGGCGTAGAGCTCCAGCTGCTGCAGGGATGTCAGCATGGCCGGCGCGCCCGTCTGCGCCAGCGCGTCGGCGAACCTGAGGTTGGGCGTGTAGTCGGACATCGCCACGGCCATGTCGTAGTTGCGCATCCCGGAGAGGAACAGCACCAGGTTGTTCTTGAAATAGTCACCCAGGCGGTGGTGCACCTGACGCACCGCACGCACCTGGAGCAGTCTGCGCAGCTTGGCACCGGTCGTGGCAGGCACACGGGTCACGACATTGAGCAGGCGCTGGGTCTCCTTGTTGATCCGGGTGTCCTGTCCGACGTGGTAATGGTCGCCCACCTCGCCCAGGCCGATCGCATCGGCCTCGGCCTGCTGCCGGCGCATCAGCTCCCATGCGCGGCCGATGTCATCGTCGGCTCCCAGACGGCGGACATGGAACCGGTGGCCGAGAAAGTCGGTCTCGAACTCGAAGTCATGCCGGGATGAACCCAGCGAAACGGCGGTGACTCTTTTCATCTGTGCTGTCTCCGTTGATCGATTCAGGTTTTCTTGCGGTCCTTGCCGCGGCCGGCGGCCGGCGCCCGGGCAGGGGGAGATTCGGTGGTCCGGGCCGCTGGCCGGCGGCGCCCCGCTGCCGCCCGGGTGCTGGCTCCCGTGTCTTCGGGCTTGGGCGGCAGCAGGCGCCGCAGCAGGGCTTCGCACTCGGCCTTGCTCATGTAGCGCGGTACCGGATAGCCTGTGTGTGCCTCGCGCAGGGCCGCGGCGGCCAGCGAGGGGATGTCTGCCTCGCGCAGTGCTTCCAGCGTCGTGGGGATGCCCAGGCCCCGGTTCAGGGCCTCGACGCCTTCGAGGAAGCGGTCGGCCAGTGCCTCCTCGTTCTGGCCTTCCTCGCCCAGCCCTGCGCGAACTGCCAGCCGGGCCAGCCGTCCTGTGACCGCCGGTGCGGAGAACCGCAGCACCTGGGGCAGGACGATGGCGTTGGCCAGGCCGTGTGGCGTGTGGTAGTGGCCACCGAACTGGTGCGCGATGGCATGCACATAGCCCACATTGGCCTTGGTGAAGGCCATCCCGGCGTAGGTCGAGGCCAGGGCCATCTTCTCCCGCGCCTCGAGGTTTGCGCCGTCGCGGTAGACCTTGGGCAGGTTCTCGAAGATGAGTCCCACGGCCGTCAGTGCCAGGTTGTCGGTGTTTTCGGTCGCCCACTGGCCCAGGAAGGCCTCGATGGCATGGGTCAGGGCATCCATGCCGGTGGCGGCGGTGATGGCCGGTGGCAGGCCGGTCATCAGGTTCGGGTCGAGTGCGGCCACCTTGGGTACCAGCCGGGTGTCGATGATGACGAGCTTGCTCTTGCGCTGCGGGTCGGCGATCACGGCGGCCACCGTGACCTCCGAACCGGTTCCGGCGGTGGTGGGCACCGCGTAGACAGGCGCGGGGGTGTGCAGCCCCTTGAAATAGCCGGCCAGCTGCCGCAGCGACTTGCCGGGGTTCGCGCTGGCGGCGGCGATGGCCTTGGCCGCATCCATGGCCGAGCCGCCTCCGACCGCAACCAGCGCGTCGCACTCCTGTTCGATGAAGGCGGCCAAGCCCCGCTCGATCAGCGGAATGGGGGCGTCCGGCGTGATTTCGTCGAACACCGCATAGGGGGTGCCTCCGGCGGCCAGTGCCTGCGTCAGGGGCTCCAGCAGCCCCAGCCTGACGATCGTGGCATCGGTGACGATGAGCACCTTTTCATGACCGAACCCGGCGATCGACTGGCCCAGCCGTGCGCTGGAGCCCGGGCCGACCAGCAGGGTGGGCTGGGGCACGGGCATGAAGCGGGTGAGCAGGCCGGCGCCCTTCATGAGCACACCCAGACCGGCGGCCCGGGTGCTCTCGGGGATCAGATCAAGGTTCATGCAGCGGTCTCCTCGGGGCGACAGCCGGGCCGTCGCAGGGTGGGGGCGGGGGTGGATGTGAGGGGTGGCGCAGTTCGGATGCAGACATTCCGTCGGGATCAGGGGCCGCTTCAGCCCCCGAGTGTGGCAGCCGGGAAGTCCCCGTCGCAGTGGGACTTTCCCGGCCAGCGGTCCGGTGCGGGACCGTTGCCAACGGCTGCAGCAAGGCAATGGCGGCACATGCTCCACTTCATTTTGCCATGTGGAAGCCGCAGGGGCCGCGGCTTGCCCGCAGCACATCCTGCCTGGACACGGTTGCAGGCCGGCGGGGTCCGTCCACGGGCAAGGCCATGGTGCTGCGGGGGTGTCGGCAGATCGCTAGAATCGATTCATGGCTACCCAGAATCCCGGCAAACCGCCTGCGCCCGTCACCCCGCCCAGCGTCGGCAGCGACGATTCGGTGGTGCTCGAGCGCCGCACCCAGCGGGTCAAGCCTCCGCAGATGTACCAGGTGGTGCTGCTCAACGACGATTTCACGCCGATGGAGTTCGTCGTGCAGGTCATCCAGGAGTTTTTCGGCAAGGACCGGGAAACCGCGACCCAGATCATGCTCAAGATCCACCTCGAGGGAAAAGGTGTCTGCGGCGTCTATTCCCGGGACATCGCGATCACCAAGGTCGACCAGGTGCAGCAGGCCGCCCGCTCGGCCGGTCATCCACTGCAATGCCTGAGTGAACCGGTTGAATAAACCCGGATTTGCCCCATCTGTTGACGAACATGCGCATCATCGACCGCTCGTAAACTTGCTCACCAGACATCCCACCGCCCAAAGGACGTGCCCATGATTGCCCAGGAACTTGAAGTCAGCTTGCATATGGCCTTCGTCGAGGCCCGGCAGCAGCGGCACGAA
>SBFS01000007.1 GCA_006227825.1 Burkholderiales bacterium
TGCTCTCGCGGCTGTACTGGTACACGATCGAGTTCGGACTGATCCGCGAGCACGGTGGTCTGCGCGCCTATGGGGCGGGCATCCTGAGCTCACCGGGCGAATTGCAGCACAGCGTGGGAACGCCTGGCGTGCACCGCATCGCGCTCGACTTGGTGCGCTGCATGCGCACCCGCTACAAGATCGACGACTACCAGGCCACCTATTTCGTCATCGACAGCTTCGAGCAGCTGTTCGACATGACGGCGCCCGACTTCGCCCCGCTCTACGAGGCGGTGCGGTCGGCCGGAGAGATCGCGGCCGGCGAGCACATTGCCAGCGACTCTTCGATCACCCTGGGGTGAAAGGCCATCGCCACGTGGGGCGTGGCCGGCAGGAAGCGGTTGTCCGCGCCTTCCAGCGTGGCCGTCGAGGCCGGGAAAACGATGTTGTCGGCGCTCGAGTACCAGCAGACGAAGCGGGCATAGGTCTGCTCCGGTCGCATGGCCTGCTCGCGCTGCCGCAAGAGCGACAACCACTCGCCCCCGATCCGCATCTGCCGCCCGTTGGGCAGGTGGCTGAACTTCCCCAGCCAGGTCCCGTGGTGCGGGGAGCCGATGGTGATCACCCGGCCCACGCGCCCGTGGTTTGACGGCTGCGCGACCAGCCAGGCGCGCACGGCCAGACCGCCCATGCTGTGGCAGACCAGCACGGGCGGCGGACCGCCAGCCTCCTCGGCCCGGGCGACAGCGCCTTCTATCAAGGGCACGTAGTCGTCGATGGAGCCGAACACCGGCTCCAGGTTGACCGAGACATAGGGCTGGCCAGACCCGCGCAGGCGCCGCATCCAGGGCAGCCAGAATCCCCGGTTGCAGACAAAGCCGTGCACCAGCACAAGTGCCGGCATGGCTTGCGCCGTGGCAGCAGGTGCGGTGTCGGGCAGGCACCGCCAGCGAAACGGCTGGCGCCAGGCGAAAACCAGCGGCGCCACCTGCACCTCCTGCCACCAGGCGGACAGCAGGTCCGGCAGGCGGGCCCGGGACGCCGGGTCGTCCCGGTGCAGCCACGCCACCAGCACGAACTCCAGCGCCAGGATGAGCGTGTAGCCCAGCAGGATCAGCGCCATCCCGGCCAGCATCCAGAGCGGCCCGCTCTCCCGGAACGCCCAGACCCAGCCCAGGGCCAGGGCAACAGCGGTCAGGACCAGCACCTGCTGCAGACGGGCCAGGCGCGATGTGGCTGGAGTCATGGGGCCGATGCCCGGTTCAGCCCTGGCGGGCGTCCTTGTCCAGCTTCGCCAGCAAGGCCCGCGCCTCCTTCTCATGGACCTTCACCTCGTCGAGGTTGGCCACCAGGTCGGCCATCTGCTCCTCGAGTTGCCGGCGGTGCTCGGCCAGGACCACCAGGAACTTGCGCAACTGCGGCCCGGTGTCGCGCGGGCTGTCGTACATGTCGATGATGTCCTTGGCCTCGGTCAGCGACAGGCCCAGCCGCTTGGCCCGCAGCGTCAGCTTCAGGCGCGTGCGGTCCCTGGCGCTGTAGACCCGGTTGCGTCCGCCAGGTCCCTCGCGGCGCGGCTGCAGCAGCCCCATGTCCTCGTAGAAGCGGATGGCCCGCGTGGTCAGGTCGAACTCGCGCGCCAGGTCGCCGATGGTGTAGGTGGGCTGGGAGGCCATGGTCATTGCAGGCTTGTCGGGTGGCGGACAGGCGTGGCCACGGGGTCTCCGTAGAATCCCGCCAGATTTGACGTTTACGTTCACGTCAAGATGCGATGTTAACGGAACCCCCCGGCAATGACACAAGACCGAGACACGCTGGAGAAACGCCTGCACTACCCCCTGGGCGACCGCCTGCCGGACGCCGGCTCCGCACTGGAGGTGGCGCCCGGCGTGCGGTGGGTTCGCATGGGGCTGCCCTTCGCGCTCGACCACATCAACCTCTGGCTGCTGCGCGACGAGTTGGACGGGCGCGAGGGCTGGACCGTGGTCGACTGCTGCATCGCCCGCGAAGAGGCGCGCGCGCAATGGGAACAGCTGTTCACCCACGAGATGGATGGACTGCCGGTGCTGCGCGTGGTGGTGACCCACATGCATCCCGACCACATCGGGCTGGCGCAATGGCTGTGCGAGCGCTGGCAGGCGCCGCTGTACATCAGCGCCACCGACTACCACATGGCCCGCCTGGGGTCGCAGAGTACCACCGGCTTCGGCGGCGATGCCGCCGCGCGGCACTTTGCTCGACACGGCCTGAACGACAGCGCCAGCCAGCAGCGCATCCGCGAGCGCTCGGGCTATTACCCGGGCCTGGTGCCGGGCGTGCCATCCGAGTTCCACCGCCTGCTGGACGGGACCGTGCTGATGATCGGTGGCCATCGCTGGCGCTGCATCGCCGGTTACGGCCACGCGCCCGAGCACATGGCCCTGTTCTGCGCCGGACTCGGGCTGCTCATCAGTGGCGACATGGTGCTGCCGCGCATCTCCACCAATGTCAGCGTCTACGACCAGGAGCCCGAGGCCGACGCCCTGGCCCTGTTCCTGAGCTCGCTGGAGCGTTTTCTGCCCCTGCCCGCCGACACCCTCGTGCTTCCCTCGCACGGCAAACCCTTCGTCGGGCTGCACGAACGCATCGAGCAGCTGCAGGCCCACCACCGGGAGCGGCTCGCAGAGGTCCTGGACGCCTGCGGCCGCCAGCCCTGCAGCGCGCTGGACATCGTGCCGGTGCTCTTTGCGCGCACGCTGGACCTGCACCAGACCACCTTCGCAATGGGCGAGGCCATCGCCCACCTGCACCGGCTGTGGTACGAGGGCCGTCTGCAGCGGCGCCTGGACAGCGACGGGGTCTACCGGTTTTCGCCAGTGCCTGCGGGCTGAGACCCGGGAAGCGGCGCTGCCGCCGGGCACCGCTCAGCGCAGCAGCCTGCGGATGTCTCCGCTGTCGGTGAGCAGCCAGATCCAGCCGTCGGGGCCCTGCCGCACGTCCCGGATGCGCTGGCCCATCGGAATGGACTCGCACGAGGCGAAGGTGTTTCCGTCCAGCGCCACACGCCACAGCTGCTGGCCGGCCAGGGCACCGATGAACAGCTGGCCGTTCCACTCGGGGAAGCCGGCTCCCCGAT
>SBFS01000048.1 GCA_006227825.1 Burkholderiales bacterium
GCCTATGCCACTTCCAACCGCGGTGCCTGCCACCTGCGCGGCTACACCATCGCCTCCGAGGTGCTGGGCATCCCGGTCAAGACCGAGCCCACCGAGAGCGAGGGCAAGCCCGAACTGGTCAAGGCCTTCCAGGACGCCACGGCTGCGTTCGACTCGGCCGGCATCTGCGTGTTCACCAGTTTCGCCTGGACCCTGGCGGACGTCGCTCCGCAGGTGCAGGCCGCCTGTGGCGAAGAGTTCACCATGGAGCAGCTCAACCACATCGGCGAGCGCATCTGGAACATGGAGCGCGAGTTCAACAACGCGGCCGGTTTCACCAAGGCCGACGACAGCCTGCCCAAGCGCCTGCTGACCGAAGCGGCCAAGACCGGTCCCGGCAAGGGCACGGTGAGCAAGCTGCCCGAGATGCTGCCCAAGTACTACGCCGTGCGCGGCTGGGACAGCGAAGGCCGTCCGACAGCCGACACCAAGGCGCGCCTGGGTCTCTGATCCCGCGCCTCGTGGACTGATCCGGTGAAGAAGCGGTCCCAGCGACCGCTTCTTTCTTTCTGACCTGGAGAACAGCAAATGACCCACCACGTCATCCTCGGCGCCGGCCCGGCCGGCGTCATTGCGGCCGAGACCATCCGCAAGCACGCACCCCACGACACGATCACGGTGGTCGGCGACGAAAACGAGGCGCCGTATTCCCGCATGGCCATTCCCTACCTGCTGATCGGGCAGGTGGGCGAGGAGGGCACCCATCTGCGGCACACACCCGGCCATTTCGAGCGGCTGGGCATCCGGGTGCTGCGTGGCGTGCGTGCCAGGAGCGTCGACCCGGCCAAGCGTTGCATCGCCCTGAGCGACGGCAACACCCTGTCCTTCGACAGGCTGCTGATCGCCACCGGTTCATCGCCGGCCACGCCCCCGATTCCCGGCATTGACGGACCCGGGGTCCACAGCTGCTGGACCCTGGCCGATGCGCGTGCCATCGCCAACCTGGCCCAGCCGGGCGCCAGGGTGCTGCAGATGGGCGCCGGCTTCATCGGCTGCATCATCATGGAAGCGCTTCAGCAGCGGGGTGTCGAGCTGTCGGTGGTCGAAATGGGTGACCGCATGGTGCCCCGCATGATGGGTCCCACCGCGGGCGGCATGATCAAGACCTGGTGTGAATCCAAGGGCGTCAAGGTCCACACCGGAGCCCGGGTCGAGGCGATCGAGCGGGGGGCCTCCAGGGATCCGGGGCTGATGGGCAAGATCGCCGAGGTGGTCGGCATCGGTTCGCCCGGGCCCGCTGCCGGCCCCATGCGGGTGCGCCTGTCGACCGGCCAGACCCTGGAAGCCGATCTGGTCATCAGCGCCACCGGGGTGCGACCGAACATCGGCTTTCTGGAGAACTCGGGCATCCGCTGCCTGGTCGGCGTGCTGACCGACGAACACCTGCAGACCAACGTGCCCGGCATCTACGCCGCCGGCGACTGCGCCGAGGCCTTCGACAAGGTTTCGGGCAAGACCATCGTCAGCGCCATCCAGCCCAACGCCGCCGAGCAGGCCCGGGTGGCGGCGCTGAACATGGTCGGGCAGAAGGCCGAGCTGCAGGGCGTGACCCAGATCAACGTGCTCGACACCCTGGGCCTGATCTCCAGCAGCTTTGGCAACTGGGAAGGAGTGCCCGGCGGGCAGCATGTCGAACTGACCGACGAGTCGGCCAACCGGCACCTGAGCCTGCAGTTCAAGGACGACCTCATGGTGGGCTGCAACAGCGTGGGCTGGACCGAGCACGTCGGCGTGATGCGCGGCCTGGTCGAAGGCCAGGTGAGGCTGGGCCAGTGGAAGGACCGCCTGCTGGCCGACCCGACCCGGCTGATGGACGCCTACCTGGCCGCCGCCCAGGGCCAGGGTCACTGGAGCGGCGCGGCCGACGAGCGGCGCCGAGCCTGACCACGTTCACCGTTCCAGCCCATGAAGATCACCTTCAAGCTCTTTGCCACCCTCACCGATTACCTGCCGGCCGATGCCCGCCGCAGCAACCAGGTGGAACTCGAAGTGTCCCCGGAGGCGTCCATCAGCCAGATCATCGCGCCGTTCGGCCTGCCGCCCAAACTGGTTCACCTGGTCCTGGTGAACGGGAAGTACATCCAGCCCGAGCAGCGCATGAGCACCACCTTGTCCGAAGGGGATGTGCTCGCCATCTGGCCGCCGATTGCGGGCGGTTGAGCAGCCGCGCCATGCAGTCGAGCTATCCGGCGCAGTTCGAACGCGACATGGGAACCAGCGAGGCCGAATGGCAGGCCGCGCTGCCGCGGGCCATCGGACCGGGCCATGCCTGGCGGTTCGAGGGCCCCAGGAGCGCCCGCGTGGACATCGGCAGCGGCAGCCTGCGCATCGAGTGGGAGCCTCTGCCCGAGCGCCGCATTGCCCTGCTGGTCATGCAGCGCCTGCTGGTGCGGTTCCGCTTCGACGGTGTCGATGACAGCCAGCGACTGGCCTTCATGAAACCCTTCGACCTGACGCTCCAGCGCGGCGGAGGGTGATGCGCCCGTCCGCCGTGGCGCGCCTTCAGGCGCGCGACGAGCGCGGTTTGCCCTGCAGCCAGCCCATCGCCGCGTAGGTCAGGATGGTGGTGGCCACCAGCCCCACGCCGTAGACGAGGGCGATCAGGAACCAGTCGGCCGGTCCTCCGGCGTCGGTGAAGCCCGAGGAGGACACCTTGGCCATGATGACCAGGGCCACCACACCGCCGATCAGGCCCAGCAACTCCGCCCTCACCAGGCGCCGGGAGACGATGCCCCGCTCGCGCACCAGCAGGGCGACAAAGGCGGCCACGGCCAGCACCGCCGCCAGCAGCATGATCCAAAGCAGCGGACCGAGCATTTCCTGGAAAACCGCCAGGAACACCATCGGGTCGAGTTCTTTCATGTCGTGTCTCCGGTTTGTCTGGCGCGTTCAGGCACGTCCGCGCAGCATGCTCAGGTAGGTGGGTTTGAGGGCCATGGTCTTCATCACCCAGCTGATCCACAACTCCTCCAGCGGGGCGATCACACCGGGGAAGGACATGATGAGGTTGTCCTTGTAGTCGAACTCGATCAGCATGGCCTGCCCCAGCCGGGTGATCAGCGGGCAACTGGTGTAGCCGTTGTAGACCTCGGTGGATGTCCTGCCCGCCAGTTCGGCCACCAGGTGGTCGACCGCCACCGGCACCTGCCATTTCACGCTGGCCGCCGTCTTGCCCTTGGGCACGCCGGCGATGTCACCCAGACCGAACACGTTGGGGTAGCGCTTGTGGCGCAGCGTGTCCCGGTCGACCTCCATCCAGCCGTCGGCAGCAAACGGTCCCTCGGTCCAGGGCAGGGGGCTGTTTCGCACCACCTCGGGTGCGCGCATCGGGGGCACCACATTGATGAAGTCGTAGCCCTGCTCGGCCGTTCCGGTCGGGGTCCTGTAGGTGGCGATGCGGCGGTCCAGGTCGATGGACTGCAGCACATGCTCATGGTTGACCTTGACGCCACGGTCCTGGAACAGCATGCGCACCTTCTCGGCCACGATGGGCACGCCGAACAGGCTCTTGCTCTGCGCCATGTAGATCAGCTCGGCCTTGCCCCTCTGTCCGGCCCGGCGCAGGCGGTCATCGGTGATGAAGGTGTACTTCAGCGGTGCACCGGCGCACTTCATCTCGCCCGACGGGCGCCCGAACAGGCCTGTGCCCCCCTGCTCGACGAAGGCCGACATGGCCTGCCAGGTGGCTGCGGCGGCCTGCGGGCTGTGGTAGATGCTGCCCAGGCCATTCTGGCCGATGCGGGAGGTATCCATGCCCTCGATGCCGCCGTAGTTCAGCTCCAGGCCCGTGGCCACGACCAGGAAATCGTAGGGCAGGCTGCGTCCGCCTGCGGTGACGACCTTGTTGCCTTCCGGGTCGATCTCGGCCACCTGGTCGGTCACCCATTCGACACCGCGCGGCACATAGTCGGCGGTGCCCGAAACCACATAGTCCCGGGGCTTGATGCCCGAGGCCACCAGGGTGAAACCGGGCTGGTACCAGTGCTCCTTGCGACCGTCGATGACGGTGATGGTGGCGCCATCCAGCGCCGCCGCCAGGCGGGAAGCCGCGGTCAGGCCCGCCGCACCGCCGCCGGCGATCACGATGCGCGCCTGGGTCCTGACGGTCTCGCGCGCATGCGCCCTGGGCGCAGCCGCGGTGCTCGCCACCACCGCGGCCAGGGGAGCCGCGCCCAGCCCGGCAAGGAAACGGCGCCGCACGGCATCGGCCGGTGTGGCTTCGGGGCGGACAGGGGGTCTGGCAGGCTTCATTCGGGTCTCCTGTGTGGACGGGGTGCAGTCCTTCCCTGGCGGATATACCCCAAGGAGTAACTCAATGATGAAGCCATGCCGGGTCAAAGGTCTTGAGTTTTGTCAAACTCCGCGTCCGCCGAGGCGCGAAAGACAGGTTTTCTTTTCGTACTGCCGGGGGTATGATGCAGCGGCATCCACACCCAGGAGACAGCCATGAGCAGCGACGGCGCCACCGTGACCCTCACCCGCGAATCCGGCTACCGGTTTGTGGTCGACTTCGGAGAAGCGATTGCGGCGCTTGTGGCCGACGAGCCGGCGCCGCTGGGCGAAGGCGCCGGCCCGGCGCCCGATCACCTGCTGCTGGCGGCGGTGGCCAACTGCCTGAGTGCCAGCCTGCTGTTTGCGCTGCAGAAGTTCAAGCAGGATCCGGGCCCCCTGAAAGCCACGGCCAGGGCCGAGGTCGGACGCAACGAGGCCCGCCGCCTGCGCATCCAGGGCATCCAGGTTCGGCTGGAACTGGGCCGGCCGGCCGCCGAGCTTGAGCACCTGGACCGCGTGCTGGCCCAGTTCGAGGAGTTCTGCACCGTCTCGATGAGCGTGCGCCAGGGCATCGCGATTGGTGTCCAGGTCCAGGACAGCACAGGGACACTCGTCAAGGGCTGACGGCGCACCCGGCGGCCCGGTTGCCGGCCTCAGCCCCCATGGGGGAACCAGCCAACGGCCATTCTCATGCCCAGCCAGGTCAGGGCCAGCGACCCGAACAGGTGCAATGCGGCGTTGCCCGCGGCCAGCAGCACACGCCCGTGCTGCAGCATGGCCACCACCTCGACCGAGAAGGTCGAGAAGGTGGTCAGCGCGCCCAGCAGCCCGGTGACGATGGCCAGCCTCCAGGCCGGGTCCAGTTGGGGTTGGCTCTGGAAGAACACCACCGCCAGACCGACCAGCCAGGCCCCGATCCAGTTGGCTGCCAGCGTGCCCCAGGGCAGCAGGGCGGCGGGCTGGTTCAGCCACAGCCCCAGTTGCCAGCGCGCCAGCGCACCGGCACTGGCTCCGAGGCAGATGGCGAGCGCGGTGAGCATGGCAGGGCCTGGTCAGCGACGCTCAGAACGGCGGGCCGTCCCCGGCCGCCGCCAGGTCCGGTGTCATGGACACCCCGGCGCCGGCGGCCCGACCTGACTGCGGTGCAGGCGCGGTGCCGCGCCCACCAGCGGGGTTGGCCGCTGCCGACTGGGCGGCCGCCGTTGCCGCATCGGCAGAGAGTTCGCCGCCGAGCGCCTCGATCAGGGCCGGGATCATCTGCCGCAGCTCGCCGGTCGAGAGGGCGACATCGGTGTCGAAGGCGTCCTCGCCGTCGGAGCCGGGGCGATCATCGAAAACGCCCTCCAGGAAGCCGATCTTTCTCAACTGCATCGACTCGGTCAGCACGAAGCCGATACGCCCCTCCCAGCTCAGGGCCAGCCGGGTGGGCAGCTTGCCCTCGGCAATGTGTTTGCGCACCTCGTCGTTGAGCAGGTGGTGCCGCGTGAACCGGACCACCGACTTCTCCTCGTCGTGTGACCTGAGCTCGCATTCGCGCTCGACGGACAGGCCGGCCGGCCACTGCTCGCCCGAATCGGCCAGCAGCCACTGGGTCATGGCGGTCTGCGGTGTCATGGCGGTGTTCAGCAAGGCCATGGCCAGGCCGTCAAAAGCGCGCACCAGTGCCGTCACCACCTCGTCGTTCTTGCCCTGGCTGCCGGCATCCGTCACCAGCCAGCCGTTTTCCGGGTCGATCCAGACCCAGACATGGCTCTGGCGCTCGAAAGCCTGTGGCAGCAGGGACAGCAGGGCGTCCTCGCGCAGGGCACGGGTCTCTTTCTTGCCAGGCTTGCGGCCGGTCGTGGCCTCGATGTGGTCGGCCGCCTCCTGGGCCTTGCGGCGGACCACCGCGCCGGGCACCGACTTGCTCTCGATGCGCAGGCGCAGGATGCGCTGTCCGTTGACCGATTCGACCAGCGGGCCGTGTTCCTGGCCGCGCGGGGTGACCCAGCCCACCGACTTGTCCTGGGTCGCCCCGCAGGGTGCGAAGCGGCCTGCGTCCAGCGCAGCTTCCATGGAGTCCAGGGTGGGTGCCCATCCGGGCGGCAGGCGATAGAGGGTCAGGTTCTTGAACACAGGCACAAATCCGGAAAAACGCCCTGTCGCCGAACGGCGGCAGGGCGCTCATCTTAGTGGATGCCCGTTCACATCCTGGACGGCAGCCAGGTGACCAGTCCCGGGAACCACCACAGCAGCAGCAGCGCCAGCACCATCAACCCGAAGTAGGGGGCGCACACACGGGCGATCCAGGTGATCTCGCGCCGGGTCATGCCCTGCAGGACGAACAGGTTGAAACCGACCGGGGGGGTGATCTGTGCCATTTCGACCACGATCACGACGAAGATGCCGAACCAGATCAGGTCGATACCGGCCGCGGTGACGGTGGGCAGGATCACGCCCATCGTCAGCACGATCATCGAGATGCCGTCCAGGAAGCAGCCCAGCAGGATATAGAAGAGGGCCAGTGCGATGAGCAGCACCACCGGCGACAGGCCGAGACCGCCCACGAATTCCGCCAGTTGCCTGGGCAGGCCGATGTAGCCCATAGATAGGGTCAGGAATGCCGCGCCCGAGAGAATCAGCGCGATCATGCAGTACAGCCGTGTGGCCCCCAGCAGGGAGGCCTTGAAGGTGGTTCGGTTGAGCGATCCCTGGGCTGCCGACAGCAGCAGCGCACCCACCACGCCCACCGCGGCCGCCTCGGTGGCCGTCGCCAGACCGCTGTAGATGGAACCGATCACGCCCCCGATGAGCAGGACCACCGGAATGAGGTGTCGCGACTCGGACAGCTTCTGTGCCAGGCTCCGGCCTTCCTCCGCCTTGGGCACCTTGTCCGGGTTGAGCAGCGCCCAGACCATCAGGTAGCCGCTGAACAGCACCGCCAGCATCAGGCCCGGCAGGACGCCACCGACGAAGAGCTTGGCGATCGACACCTCGGCGGCCACCCCGTAGACGATCATGATGATCGAGGGCGGGATCAGCAGCCCGAGGGTGCTGGCGCCCCCGAGCGAGCCCACGATCTTGTCCGCAGGATAGCCGCGCTGGGACAGCTCCGGAATGGTCATCTTGCCGATGGTGGCGCAGGTGGCCGCCGACGAACCGGAGACCGCGGCGAAGATGGTGCTGCCCAGGATGTTGGTGTGCAGCAGGCGTCCGGGGAGCGCATTGACCCAGGGCGCCAGCCCCCGGAACATGCTCTCGGAGAGCCTGGTGCGGAAGAGGATCTCGCCCATCCAGACAAACAGTGGCAGTGCCGTGAGCGTCCAGCTGCTCGACGATCCCCAGATCGTGATGGCCATCGCATCACCCGCCGGCCGCGGGGAGAAAAGCTCCATGCCGATCCAGGCCACGCCGGCGAGGGTCAGGCCGATCCAGACCCCGCTGCCCAGGAGCACAAACAGCGAGATGACGAGCAGGATGGTGACCAGGATCTCATTCATGGCGGGTGTCCCCTGCGGTGTGTCGCCGGCGACCGAGCATTTCCAGGATCCATTCGTCCATCACGGCGATGAACAGAACCGTGCAGCCGGTGCCCATGAGCAACTGGGGTATCCACAGCGGGGTGGCGTCGCTGGACATCGAGACATCGTTGAACTGGTGCGACTGCCACACCAGCCGCCAGGCATAGAACGCCAGCAGTCCGCTCAGGAGGGCGGCCACGCCCAGCGCCCAGATCTCCAGGGCCCGGCGGGCGCGGCCGGACAGCCTGCCGATGACCAGGGTGACCCGGATGTGCTCGCCGGACTTGAGTGTGTGCGCAAGGGCCAGGAAGCCGGCGCCGGCCATGGCATAACCGGCATAGGCATCCGTCCCGGGCACATGAAAGCCCGCCACCCGGCTGACGATCGACAGCAGGACCATGGCCAGAACGCCGATCATGAACAGCGCGGCCAGCCAGGCCGCACCGATGTAAAGGGTGTCGAGGAACTTGCGCATGCCGCTTCCAGGGAGCGCCTCAGGGGCAGGGATGATCCTGCCCCCAGGCATCGGTGAACCTCAGGTCACTTGCGGTAAGCGCCGAGCATCGCCTGGCCCTCGGGCCCGGCCTTGTCCAGCCATTCCTTGAGCATGGTCTCGCCCACCTTCTGCAGGTCGGACTTGAGCTGGGGCGACGGGGGCAGGACCTGCATGCCGTTGGCCTTGAGCACCGCCAGCGTGTCCGTGTTGACCTTCTCGGACGCAGCCCAGCCGCGGGCTTCGGCCTCCGCGCCCGCCTTGAGCACGGCATCCTGGCTGGCCTTGTCCAGGGCGTCGAACGCGCGCCTGTTGATGATCACCGCATTCTTGGGCAACCAGGCCTGCACGTCGTAGTAGTACTTCAGGTGCTCGTAGAGCTTGCTGTCCACACCGGTGGCACCGGAGGTCATGTTGGACTCGACCACACCGGTGGCCAGTGCCTGGGACAGCTCGGCGGCCTGCACCGTCACCGGCTGCGCACCCACCAGTTCGGCGATGCGCGCGGTGGCAGGGCTGTAGGCCCGCCACTTGCTGCCCTTGAGGTCGGCCGCGCTGTTGACCGGCTTCTTGCTGTACAGGCCCTGCGGCGGCCACGGCACCGCGTACAGCAGCATCATGCCCTGTTCGGCCAGCTTCTTCTCGAGGATGGGCTTCTGGGCCTGGTAAAGCTTTCTGGAGTCGGCGTAGCTGGTGGCCAGGAACGGTATGCCGTCGGCGCCGAACATCTGCCATTCGTTCTGGTAGGCTGGCAGGAGGATTTCGCCGATCTGCGCCTGCCCGCCCTGCACGGCGCGCTTGATTTCGGGCGCCTTGAACAGCGATGCACCGGCATGCACCGTGATGTTGAGCTTTCCTGCGGTGGCCTTGGCCACGTCCTCGGCGAACCGGTTCAGGTTGACCGAATGGAAGTTGGTGGCCGGGTAGGCGGCCGGCAGGTCCCATTTGGTCTGGGCCAGGGCGGGCAGGCTCAGGGCCACGGCCGTGGCGGCCAACGACAGGCTGAAGATGCGACGTTTCATGATGACGACTCCGTAGGGTTGAGGGGCCCGGTGCGCCACCGGCCGAGGCGAGCCGGTGGACATGCTGCCGCGCGGACTGGAATTCTGGCGCCTGGGTGACAGATCGTGATCGGTGTTTTCCCTCGTTATCGATAAATCGTTGGCAAATTGTCAGCGTAGTCAATACACTGCGCGGTATTTGCAGACACCCGACCAAGGCAGGGAGCAGCATGGGCAGACAGAAAGCACAATCCAGGCCAGCAGCGGGCGGGGGCGGGCATCCCATCGTCTCGTCTGCCCACCTCGTCTCGCCCCGCAGCGCCGAGATGAGCGAGTTCGAGTTCGGGCTCATCGTGGCGGGCAACGCCTTTCACCGCTGGGTCACCCACTGCATGAGCGCGGCGGGCCTCAAGGACCTGACGGCGCTGGACGTGCTGGTGCTGCACCATGTGACACACCGCGCGCGCGACAAGCGCCTGTCTGACATCGCGTTCATCATGAACGTCGAGGACGCGCACCTGATCAACTACTCCCTCAAGAAGCTGCAGGGCCTGGGCGTGGTGGTCTCCAGCAAGAACGGCAAGGAAGTGACCTATGCCCCCACCGACGCCGGCAAGGCATACGTGGACCGCTACCGGGAGATCCGCGAGTCGTGCCTGATCGATGCACTCAAGGCCGATGACGCGCTGAACCACGACATCGGACAGCTGGCGCGCCTGCTGCGCGTGCTCTCCGGCATCTACGACCAGGCCGCCCGGTCGGCGGCTTCCCTCTGAAATCCATCGAGACCCTGATGCAGACACTCACGAGCGACGACCAGCGCTGGCAATTCTGGATCGACCGCGGTGGCACCTTCACCGACATCGTCGGCCGGCGCCCCGATGGCGGCCTGGTCACCCACAAACTGCTGTCGGAGAACCCCGAGCACTACAGCGACGCGGCGGTGGCCGGCATCCGCCACCTGCTGGGCCTGCCGCCGGGCGAGCCGATCACACCCGCACAGGTCGAGTGCGTCAAGATGGGAACCACCGTGGCCACCAACGCGCTGCTCGAGCGCAAGGGCGAGCCCACCCTGCTGGTGACCACGCGCGGCTTCCGCGATGCGCTGCGCATCGCCTACCAGAACCGGCCACGCCTGTTCGACCGGCACATCGTGCTGCCCGAACTGCTGTACAGCCGGGTGATCGAGGCACAGGAGCGCATGGACGCACACGGCCAGGTCCTGCAGGCGATCGACGAGGCGCATCTGCGCGAGCGCCTGTGGGCAGCCCACGACGCCGGCCTGCGCAGCGTGGCGATCGTCTTCATGCACGCCTGGCGATTCCCCGCGCACGAGCAGGCGGCGGCCCGCATCGCGCGGGAGGTCGGCTTCACACAGGTGAGCACCTCGCATGAGACCAGCCCGATGATGAAGTTCGTCAGCCGCGGCGACACGACGGTGGTCGACGCCTATCTCTCGCCCATCCTGCGGCGCTACGTCGGGCAGGTGGCCGCCGAGATGCCGGGTGTGAAGCTGTTCTTCATGCAGTCCTCTGGCGGCCTGGCCGATGCCCGGTCCTTCCAGGGCAAGGACGCGATCCTCTCGGGCCCTGCCGGCGGCATCGTCGGGATGGCGCGCACGGCCGGTCTGGCCGGACACGACAAGGTCATCGGCTTCGACATGGGCGGCACCTCCACCGACGTGTCGCACTATGCCGGTGCTTTCGAGCGCGAGTTCGAGACCCAGGTCGCCGGCGTGCGCATGCGCGCACCCATGATGAGCATCCACACCGTGGCAGCGGGTGGCGGATCCATCCTGAGTTTTGACGGCTCCAGGTTCCGGGTCGGCCCCGAGAGCGCGGGAGCCAACCCGGGACCGGCCAGCTACCGGCGCGGGGGGCCCTTGGCCGTGACCGACGCCAACGTGATGCTGGGCAAGATCCAGCCGGCGCATTTCCCGCGCGTTTTCGGACCGTCCGCCGATGAGGCCCTGGACGATGCCGTGGTCCGCCAGCGCTTCGCGGACCTGGCCCGCGAGGTCGGGCGCACGCCGGAAGATGTCGCCGAGGGCTTCCTGCAGATCGCGGTGCAGCAGATGGCCAATGCCATCAAGAAGATCTCGGTCGCCCGCGGCTACGACGTCACCCGCTACACCCTGCAGTGCTTCGGTGGAGCGGGCGGCCAGCACGCCTGCCTGGTGGCCGACGCGCTGGGCATGAGCCGCGTCTTCGTGCATCCGCTGGCGGGCGTGCTCAGCGCCTACGGGATGGGTCTGGCCGACCAGAACGTGATTCGGGAGCAGGCCGTGGAGGCGCCCCTCGTGGCCGAGTCCATGGCCGCGATCGACGCCACGCTCGGGCAGCTCGCGGACGCTGCGTCGCAAGACCTGCTGCGCCAGCAGGTCAGCCGCTCGGCCGTTCAGGTCCTGCGCCGCGTCCATGTGCGCTACGAGGGCAGCGACTCGGCCCTGGTGGTGCCGCACGGCAGCGTCGAGCAGATCCGCAGCGCCTTCGAGGCGGCCTACCGCCAGCGTTTCGCCTTCCTGATGCAGGGCAAGCGCCTGATGGTCGAGGCGGTTTCGGTCGAGGCGGTGGTGGCCGGCGATGCGCCGGCCGAGCCCCGGCTGCCCCTGCACGAGGCCCGCGAGGTCCCCAGGCGCGAGACCGTGCGCATGTACAGCGAGGGCCGCTGGCTCGATGCCGCGCTGGTGGTGCGCGAGGACATGCGCGCCGGCGACCGGGTGCCCGGCCCGGCCATCATCGCCGAGAAGAACGCGACCACCGTGGTCGAACCGGGCTGGGAGGCCGAACTCACCGACCTGGACCATCTGGTGATCGAGCGGCGGGTGCCGCGGGTCGTGCGCCACGCGGCCGGCACCCGGGTCGACCCTGTCCTGCTGGAGGTGTTCAACAACCTGTTCATGAACATCGCCGAGCAGATGGGCCTGCAGCTGCAGAACACCGCCTACTCGGTCAACATCAAGGAGCGGCTGGATTTTTCCTGTGCGCTGTTCGATGCCGGGGGCAACCTGATCGCCAACGCCCCCCATATGCCGGTCCACCTGGGCAGCATGGGCGAGAGCATCAAGACCGTCATCCGCGAGAACACGGGCCGCATGCAGCCGGGCGATGTCTATGTGCTCAACGACCCCTACCACGGCGGCACCCACCTGCCCGACGTCACCGTGATCACCCCGGTCTACCTGCCCGACCACGACAGGCCCATGTTCTATGTCGGCAGCCGGGGACACCATGCCGACATCGGCGGCACCACGCCCGGCTCGATGCCGCCGTTCTCGACCCGCATCGAGGAGGAGGGTGTCCAGATCGACAACGTCAAGCTGGTCGACCGAGGCGTGCTCCAGGAAGAGGCCATGCTGCGCCTGCTGGCCGGGGGCGAACACCCGGCACGCAACCCCCAGCAGAACCTGGCCGACCTCAAGGCCCAGGTTGCCGCCAATGAAAAAGGCGTGCAGGAACTGCGGCGCATGGTCACCCTGTACGGGCTGGATGTGGTGCAGGCCTACATGCAGCACGTCCAGGACAATGCCGAGGAGTCGGTGCGCCGTGTCATCACGCGCCTGCGGGACGGTGACTTCACGCTGCCGCTGGACAACGGCGCCATCATCCGGGTGGCGATCCGGGTCGACGCGGCCAGCCGCAGCGCCACCATCGACTTCAGCGGCACCTCTCCCCAGCAGAGCAACAATTTCAACGCGCCCACCGCGGTGTGCATGGCTGCGGTGCTCTACGTCTTCCGCTCGCTGGTCGACGACGACATCCCGCTCAACGCCGGCTGCCTCAAGCCGCTGCAGGTCATCATCCCGCCCGGGTCCATGCTCAACCCGGACCCGCCGGCCTCCGTGGTGGCGGGCAATGTCGAGACATCGACCTGCATCACCAACGCCCTGTTCGGCGCGCTCGGCGTCATGGCCGGCGCTCAGCCGACCATGAACAATTTCACCTTCGGCAACGCGCGCCACCAGTATTACGAAACCATCTCGGGCGGCAGCGGCGCCGGCGGCGAGTTCGATGCCCGCGGTGAACTGGTGGGCGGCTTCGACGGAACCAGCGTGGTCCAGACCCACATGACCAACTCGCGCCTGACCGACCCCGAGGTGCTGGAGTTCCGCTTCCCGGTGCGCCTGGAAAGCTACGAAATCCGCAAGGGCTCGGGCGGGGCAGGGCGCTGGCGTGGCGGCGACGGCGGGGTGCGGCGCGTTCGCTTCCTCGAGCCCATGACCGCCAGCATCCTGTCCAACGGCCGCATCCACCCGGCCTTCGGCATGGCCGGGGGCCATGCAGGCGCTGCGGGCATCAACCGGGTCGTGCGCGCCAACGGACAGACCGAAGAGCTCACCCACATCGGCCAGGCCGAAATGCAGGTGGGCGACATCTTCGAGATCCACACGCCTGGTGGTGGCGGTTTCGGCACCCCGGCATGATCCGCATGCAGTCACATCCCACCCGGGCGGGATGCACCGCGAGCGGCGGAACGCAGCCCAGGACACCGCGGAGCCGGCTTTGCCGGGCCGCTGTCGTCGTCCCTTTCAGGGGGTGACGCACCGCCGCTGCGGCGCAGCGGTGGGTCAGATTTCCTCGACCCGCCGCGCCGGGTAGCTGTCCCAGGCCTGGCAGCCGGGGCAGTGCCAGAAGTGCTGCCGTGCCTCGAACCCGCAGGCGGCGCAGCGGTAGCGCCGCAGCGGGGCGCTGGCCTGGTCCAGGGCCGCCTGGACGCGTTGCTTGGCCAGCGGGTCGCTCAGCGGCTCGTCGGCCAGCCAGTGCGTCGCCAGCACCAGCGATTTCTCCCGTTCCAGATGCCGCAGGTAACGCTCGCGGGCCTGCGCCGGATTCCCGGCCAGCTGGGCCAGCGCTTCGGTGATGTCGATCGATGGCGCCCGGGTGTCGAAGGCTTCCAGCAGGCGCACCGCCTCGTCGCGCCGGTCGGTCTGGCGGGCCAGCTCGACCAGCGTGGCGGCGGCCAGCGGCAAGGCCTGGGGGGCATGGGTGGCCAGGCGGGTGAGCGCATCGAAGGCGCCGCCCGGGTCGCCGGACTGTGCCTTCAGGGCGGACAAGGCCATCCAGCCCCGGGCCACCTGTGGCGCCCGTCGCACCGCCTCTTCGAGATGTTCACGGGCCGTGCTCGTGTCACCGGCGCGCAAGGCCTGCTCGGCCTCCTCGCAGAGGTGATGGGCGATGCGGGTTGCAAAGCTGCCCTGCTCGACCTCGTCCAGGCGCAGGGCAATGGCCTTGGCCTGTGGCCAGTCGCGGGAGCGCTCGTAGATGGCCAGCAGGGCCAGCAGGGACTCGCCTTCGAAGGCCGAGCCCTGCAGCTTGAGCAAGGCGGATTCGGCACGGTCGAGCAGGCCGGCCTTCAGGAAGTCCAGCGCCAGGGCATGCTGGGCGCGGTCCCGGTCCTTGCGGCCCAGATCGTCGCGCGCCAGCAGGTGCTCATGCACCCGCACCGCCCGGTCGTAGTCCCCGCGGCGACGGAACAGGTTGCCCAGGGCAAAGTGCAACTCGGCCGTGTCGGGGTCACCCTGCACGGCCTCGATGAAGGCGTCGATCGCCTGGTCCTGCTGCTCGTTGAGGAGGTGGTTCAGGCCGCGGAAGTAGGCCTTGGGTGCCTGGCGCGACTCGATGCGCCACTGCCGAAGATCCAGGCGCGAGGCCACCCAGCCCAGGCCAAAGGCCAGGGGCAGACCCCAGAGCAGCCAGGTGAGGTCAAACTCCATGGCGCGGCTCCGCAGCGGCAGGCGCCGGCTCGACATCGGGCGCAGGATGCAGCGGCCGCGCGGCGGTCGCGGGCGGCTCGGACGTTTCAGCAGCGGCGCCCGGGGCGGTGAGCGGGCGCGGGCGGCGTGCCCGCCACCACAGGGGCAGCATGACGAGCACGCCCAGCGCCACGCCGAGCACCAGCGTGACCAGCAGCACCAGCACCATCGGTGCCTGCGAGCGGGCACCGAAGAACCAGTGCAGAGTCACAGGCTCCTGGTTGTTCAACGCGAACGCGAACAGGACGAAAAAAATGGCTGCCTTGAGCAGCCACATCAGGTATTTCAAGTCGCGATCCCTGTGTGGTGCATCGATTGTAACGAGCACCGGGACGCGGACGGCGGCCGGTTCACCGGCGGCCGAGAATCTCGGCGGTGCGGGCGTCGACCTGCTCGCGCAGGGCCTTGCCGGGCTTGAAGTGGGGCACCCGTTTCTCGGGGATCATGACGCTTTCGCCCGAGCGCGGGTTGCGTCCGACGCGGGGTGCGCGGCGGTTGACCGAGAAGCTGCCGAAGCCCCGGATCTCGATCCGGTGCCCCTTGACCAGGGCGTCGCCCATCGCGTCGAGGATGGCCTTGACGGCCACCTCGGCGTCGCGGTGGGTGAGCTGGCCAAAGCGGGCAGCCAGGGCTTCGACAAGATCGGAACGGGTCATGGATCAGGCCTGCGGCGACCGGCCGGTCCGGCCAGGCGTCCCGGTGCGATCCGGGGCTGCCTGTGCCGGCCGGCCGTTGCCGGGTCAGTTGTTGCCGGTGTTGTCCAGCTTGGCGCGCAGCAGGGCACCCAGGCTGGTGGTTCCGGCGCTGCCGGTGTTCTGCGCCAGGCTGGCCATGGCTTCCTGCTGGTCGGCAGCGTCCTTGGCCTTGATCGACAGCTGGATGTTGCGGGTCTTGCGATCCACGTTGACCACCACGGCCGTGACCTCGTCACCTTCCTTGAGCACGTTGCGGGCGTCTTCCACGCGGTCGCGGGAGATCTCCGAAGCACGCAGGTAGCCGATGACGTCCTCGCCCAGGTCGATTTCAGCGCCTTTGGCGTCCACGGTCTTGACCTTGCCGGTCACCACGGAACCCTTGTCGTTGACCGACACGAAGGTGCTGAACGGATCGCCGTCGAGCTGCTTGATGCCCAGGGAGATGCGCTCGCGCTCGACGTCGATGGCCAGCACGACGGCCTCGACTTCCTGGCCCTTCTTGAAGTTGCGCACGGCGGACTCGCCCGGCTCGTTCCAGGACAGGTCGGACAGGTGCACCAGGCCGTCGATGCCGGCAGCCAGGCCCACGAACACGCCGAAGTCGGTGATGGACTTGATCGGGCCCTTGACGCGGTCACCGCGCTTGGTGTTCTCGGCGAACTCGTGCCAGGGGTTGGCACGGCACTGCTTCATGCCCAGCGAGATGCGGCGCTTGTCTTCGTCGATATCGAGCACCATGACCTCGACCTCGTCGCCCAGCGACACCAGCTTGGACGGTGCCACGTTCTTGTTGGTCCAGTCCATTTCGGACACGTGCACCAGGCCCTCGATGCCGGGCTCGAGCTCGACGAAGGCACCGTAGTCGGCGATGTTGGTGACCTTGCCGAACATGCGGGTGCCCTGCGGGTAGCGGCGGCTCACGCCCAGCCACGGATCGTCGCCCATCTGCTTGAGACCCAGGGAGACGCGCTGCTTCTCGACGTCGAACTTGAGGATCTTGGCGGTGATTTCCTGACCGGCCTGGACCACCTCGCTCGGGTGGCGCACACGGCGCCAGGCCATGTCGGTGATGTGCAGCAGGCCGTCGATGCCACCGAGGTCGACGAAGGCACCGTATTCGGTGATGTTCTTGACCACGCCCTGGACGATGGCGCCTTCCTTGAGGGTTTCCATCAGCTTGGCGCGCTCTTCGCCCATCGAGGCTTCGACCACGGCGCGGCGCGAGAGCACCACGTTGTTGCGCTTGCGGTCGAGCTTGATGACCTTGAACTCCATGGTCTTGTTTTCGTACGGCGTCAGGTCCTTGGTCGGACGGCTGTCGACCAGCGAGCCCGGCAGGAAGGCGCTGATGCCGTTGACCATGACCTTCAGGCCGCCCTTGACCTTGTTGCCGGTGGTGCCGGTCACGAATTCGCCGGATTCGAGCGCTTTTTCCAGCGCCATCCAGGAGGCCAGGCGCTTGGCCTTGTCACGCGAGAGCAGGGTGTCACCGAAGCCGTTTTCCACCGAGTCGATGGCCACGGAGACGAAGTCGCCAACCTGGACTTCGAGTTCGCCCTGATCGTTCTTGAACTCGTTCAGGGGCACATAGGCCTCCGACTTCAGTCCGGCGTTGACCACAACATGGTTGTGCTCGATGCGCACCACCTCGGCGGTGATGACTTCGCCCGTGCGCATTTCGGCACGCTTGAGGGACTCTTCGAACAGGGCGGCAAAAGATTCAGACATGGGGTTTCCTAGGGCCGTTCAGCGTCGGTACGGTGTGCCCGGTTCGGGCAGCGGCGTGGATGCGACGGACTGGCGGCCTTGCAATGGCGGCATGCATGCCGCGGGTTTGGTTGAAAGATCCTTCGGGCCTGCGGGAAGGGAAACCCGGCGGGGCCATCGGGGCCTGTTGGCGCACTCAGGAAGTCGAGAACACCGTCTTGCCCTGCCACCAGTCCAGCACCTGTTGCACCGATTCCTCGATGCCCAGTGCGGAGTTGTCCAGCAGCAAGGCGTCTGCGGCTGCTTTCAGGGGCGCATGTTCGCGCGCGCTGTCGCGCGCATCACGAGCCACCAAATCAGCCAGCAAGCTCTCCATGTTAGCAGAAATTCCCTTGGAAATCAACTGCTTATGCCGGCGAATGGCCCGCTGCTCGGCGCTGGCGGTCAGGAACACCTTCATGGGGGCATCGGGGAAGATGACGGTGCCCATGTCGCGGCCGTCGGCCACGAGGCCCGGCAGACGGCGGAAGCGGTGCTGCAGGCCCAGCAGCGCCTGCCGCACCTGGGGCACGGCCGAGACGCGGGATGCGGCCATGCCGGCCGCCTCGCTCCTGAGCGCCTCGCCCACCTCTGTGCCGTCCAGGAAGACCCGCTGCCCCTCGAAGCGCACCTGCATGGCCGCCGCCAGCTCACCGAGGCGGGCGGCCTGGGCCGGGTCCCCCAGGCTGGCGTCATCGGTCGCCAGGCCGGCCCGCTGCGCCGCCAGACCCACCAGCCGGTACAGCGCGCCCGAGTCAAGCAGGTGGTAGCCCAGCCGTTCGGCGACGAGGGCGGCCAGTGTGCCCTTGCCCGAGGCCGAGGGGCCGTCGATGCAGATGACGGGGACATCCCCGCTGTCGGCTTCACAGACGGAGAACAGGGTCTCGAAGTAGTCCGGAAAGGTCTTGCCGACGCAGCGCGGGTCTTCGATCCGCACCGGCAGCCCGGCCGGATTGAACGCCGCGAGGGAAAAACACATCGCCACCCGGTGGTCGTCGTAGGTGTGGATGCTGGCGGTGGTCCAGCGCGCGGGCGGCGTGATGCGGATGTGGTCCGCGCCTTCCTCCACCTGAGCGCCGAACTTGCGGCACTCCCGCGCCATGGCGGCGATGCGGTCGGTCTCCTTGACCCGCCAGCTGGCGATGTTGCGCAGCGTGCTCGGGCCGTCGGCATACAGGGCCATCACCGCCAGGGTCATCGCGGCGTCGGGGATGTGGTTGCAGTCCAGGTCGATCGCCCGCAGGGGCCATGCGCCCCGGCGGATGTGCAGGCGGTTGGCCTCGCCGCTGATCTCGGCCCCCATCTGCCGGGCCGCCTCGATGAACCGGATGTCGCCCTGGATGGACGCCAGGCCGACGCCCTCGATGGTGATGCCGTCCTGCCCGGCCCGCGCACTGGCCAGCGCGCCCAGGGCAACGAAGTAGCTGGCCGAGGACGCATCGCCTTCGACGGGGATGCTGCCCGGCGAGAGGTAGCGGCTGCCGGCAGCGATGGTGAAGCGCTGCCAGCCTTCGCGGCGGACAGCCACGCCGAAGCGCTGCAGCAGGTTGAGCGTGATCTCGATGTAGGGGCGGGAGATCAGCTCGCCGACCACCTCGATGACGACCTCGCGCTCCCGGGCGGCCAGCGGCAGCGCCAGCAGCAGGGCGGTGAGGAACTGGCTGGAGACGTCTCCGCGCACTCGCACCGGGCGGTCCAGATCGAGCGGGCGGGGGCGGCCGTCACCGACGGCCAGCGGCGGATAACCGTCCTGGCCCAGGCATTGCACCGCGCAGCCCAGCTGCCGCAGCGCATCGACCAGGTCCGCGATCGGGCGCTCGTGCATGCGCGCAACGCCGCTGAGCTCATGGCGTCCGCCGTGCAGGCTGGTCAGCACCGCCAGGGCGGCGGTCAGCGGGCGCATGGCGGTGCCGGCGTTGCCCAGGAGCAGGCGGGTCTCGGCCGCTGGCGGCCGCGTGCCCAGTCCGGTGACCTGCACCCGGTCCGGGCCGGCGTGCCGGATCTCGCAACCCAGGCGCGTCAGCGCATCGAGCATGACACGCGTGTCGTCCGAGTCCAGCAGGTCGGTGATGGTGGTGGTGCCTTCGCTGAGCGCGGCCAGCAGCAGCACCCGGTTGGAAATGCTCTTGGAGCCGGGCAGCCGCACGAGCCCGCCCGCACGGCGCAGGGGGGGGATGTCGAGGAAGGTGGTCTGGTACATGGGGCCGGCTCAACCCCTGGGCTTGAGGGCCGACATGCGCCAGTGGGCGCGCGCCTCGCTGGCCTGCTCGATGAGGGATTCCAGCGCATCCGGATCGCCGTTGTTCATCGCGGTCTCCAGCTGGTGCAGGGCGCGCAGGAAGTGGCGCGACTGGGTCAGCAACTCTTCGCGGTTGGAGATCAGGATGTCGCGCCAGACCGACGGATCGCTGGCCGCGATCCGGGAGAAGTCCCGGAAACCGGGACCGGCCAGGGACAGGAACTCTGCTGCCTGCTCCTGTGTCGTGATGCCGTTCATCAGGGCGAAGGCAATCAGGTGGGGCAGGTGGCTCACCGCGGCGTAGGCGGCGTCGTGCGCTTCCGGCGACATCTGCTTGACGTGGCAACCCAGGGCGGTCCAGACCTGAACCGCCCGGTCCAGGTGCTCGGTCAGCGTGCGCTCGATCGGGGTCAGGATGACCTGACGTCCGGCGTACAGGTCCGGGTCCGCGTGCTCGACCCCGGCCACCTCCTTGCCGGTGATCGGATGGGCGGGTACGAACACGCCGACCTGGTCGCGCAGCACCCGCCGGGCCGCGTCGACGACCACGCGCTTGGTCGAACCCACATCCATGACGAGGGTCTTGCGGCTCACCAGATGCCGGATGGCCTTGAAGGAGGCCTCGGTGGCGGCCACCGGCACGGCCAGCAGCACGAGGTCGGCGCCCGAGACCGCCAGCAGGGCGGACGGTGCCTCGACGTCGATCACGCCCATCTGCCGGGCGCGCTCGGTGGTGGAGGGCGACTTGCTGTAGCCGACCACGCGCTTGACCAGTCCGGCCTTCTTGAGGGCGAGGGCGAACGAGCCCCCCATGAGGCCGCAGCCGATCAGTCCCAGTTGTTCGAATTTCGGGGTTGCTGCTGTCATGGGCGCATGGGATGGTTCGCGGGGCTGGCAGGCGTCACTCGCTCACCGGATAGGCGCCCAGCACCTTGTAGAAGGCGCACAGCGACTTGAGCTCTTGCAGCGCCGTGGCCACATGGGGCTCGGTCGGATGCCCCGCGATGTCGATGTAGAAGAAGTATTCCCACTGTCCGGACTTGGCCGGGCGGGACTCGAAGCGGGTCATGGACACGCCATGCCTCTTGAGCGGCACCAGCAGGTCGTGCACCGCGCCGGGCCGGTTGGGAACCGACACCACCAGGCTGGTGCAGTCGCGACCGGAGGCCGGCGGCATGGCCATGGTCTGCGGCAGGCAGATGATGGCAAAGCGCGTGCGGTTGTAGGCTTCGTCCTGGATGGCGTGGGAGACGATGTGCAGCCCGAACTGGGCAGCGGCGCGCTCGCTGGCCACGGCCGCCCAGGCCGGGTTCGTCGCGGCCAGACGTGCGCCTTCGGCGTTGCTGGAGACGGCGCGGCGCTCGGCTTTCGGCAGATGCTGCGTGAGCCAGTTCTGGCACTGCGCCAGCGCCTGGGGGTGCGCCATCACCACGTCGATGCCCTCCAGGTCGTTGACCTGGCG